>JBECKT010000066.1:0-30183 GCA_040235405.1 Alcanivoracaceae bacterium | reverse complement strand
GGCCATCGGTTTTGCCGATCCGGCTGGTATCGATGCGAATGCCGCCCGGCAATTCCACGCTACCAATGCCGGCGGCCTGGGTGGCCTTGGCAATGACGCCAAGATGCTGACGAATCTCCCCGGCAATAGCCTTGGCAATCAGGTCCGCCGGGTCCTGATGCATGTCTGACCAGAGGTCCACATACACCACCACCACGCCGCGTGCCTCCAGCACCGGCTTCAGGTCCTGTTGCAGGAAGGTGGATTTGCCGGTCCGCCGTGGCGCCGCCAGAAACAGCCCGTTATGGGCGTCACTGAACAGGCCCTCGCCGCGCATGGCGTCGGCAAGCTGTCGGGCGAGATCCGGTCTGGGGAAGTGTCGCATCGAATTATGGCTAATTATTTGAATCGGGATAATTTATCCCGTAGCCAGTAAAAGTCAATAATCAGCCCCACTGACGGCGCGGATCTTCGGCCATATAGCGCCGTTCTTCTGCGGACAGTGCGAAGGCATCCGCCACCAGATCGTCCATCTGCCTCTCGGTCGCCAGCGTCTCGGCTTAACTGTTATGCCTGCCGTCTCCGTGGAGTCAGTGGCCGCTGTTAATGACGGAAGTGGCGCATGCCGGTGAACACCATGGCCATGCCGTGTTCGTCGGCGGCGGCGATCACTTCGGCATCGCGCATTGAGCCACCCGGCTGGATCACGCAGCTGATGCCGTTGGCGGCGGCGTTATCAATGCCGTCACGGAACGGGAAGAAGGCATCGGACGCCATCACCGCGCCTTTCACTGCCAGACCGGCGTGCTCGGCCTTGATCGCGGCAATGCGGGCTGAATTGACCCGGCTCATCTGGCCGGCGCCAACGCCGATCGTCTGTCGGCCTTTGGCATAGACAATGGCATTGGACTTGACGAATTTGGCCACCTTCCAGGCGAAGATCAGATCGTGCAGCTCTGCTTCGGTTGGCACGCGTTTGGTTACGACTTTCAGGTCGCTTTCAGTGATCATGCCGTTGTCGCGGTCCTGTACCAGCAGGCCACCGTTGACGCGCTTGTAGTCAAGGCCGGCAATACGCTCGCTGCCCCACTCGCCACACTCCAGTACGCGCACGTTCTGTTTGGCCGCGGTGACTTCGAGGGCTGCTTTCGAGACTTTCGGGGCAATGATCACTTCGACAAACTGGCGATCGACAATCAGTTTGGCAGTGGCGGCGTCGAGTTCTCGGTTGAAAGCGATGATGCCACCGAAGGCGGATTCCGGATCGGTCTGGTAGGCCAGTTCATAGGCTGTCGCGATACCATCAAGGCTGACGGCCACGCCACAGGGGTTGGCATGCTTGACGATCACGCAGGCCGGTTTGACGAATGACTTGACGCATTCCAGCGCCGCGTCAGTGTCGGCGATGTTGTTGTAGGAGAGCTCCTTACCCTGCAGCTGGTGTGAGGTGCTGATCGAGGCTTCGGCCGGATTTTCCTCGGTGTAGAACGCCGACTTCTGATGCGGGTTCTCGCCGTAGCGCATGTCCTGGGTCTTGATGAAATTCAGGTTGATGGTGCGCGGGAAGTCGGCGTTGCCATTGCCGACCAGCTTGCCGAAGTGATTGGCAATGGCGCTGTCGTAGGCGGCGGTATGCTCGAACGCCTTGATGGCCAGATCAAAGCGGAATTCCAGGCTCAGCTCGCCGTGGTTGCTTTCCAGCTCGGCCAGTACGCGGGCGTAATCGGACGGATTGGTAACGATGCCGACATGGGCATGGTTCTTGGCCGCCGAGCGCACCATAGTCGGGCCGCCGATATCAATGTTCTCCACGGCGTCTTCCAGTGTGCAGTCCGGTTTGGCCACGGTCTGCCTGAACGGGTACAGGTTCACCACCACCAGATCAATCCGGCCGATGCCGTGCTCGGCCATTACGGCGTCGTCCTGACCGCGCCGGCCGAGAATGCCGCCGTGGATTTTCGGGTGCAGGGTTTTAACCCGACCGTCCATCATTTCCGGGAAACCGGTGTAGTCCGATACTTCCTGCACGGCAATGCCGGCATCTTTCAGGGCACGGAAAGTGCCGCCGGTGGACAGCAGCTTGATGCCGCGGGCGGCGAGGGCGGCGGCGAAATCCACCAGTCCGGCCTTGTCGGAAACGCTGATCAGAGCGCGTTCTACAGCCTTGCTCATCGGAAAATCCTGATCGTGGTCGGTTAGAAATGAAAAGGGGCAGAAACTCTGCCCCTGGGGTGGTCGGGCGGCCCTTACAGCAGGCCGTACTGCTTCAGTTTCTTGCGCAACGTGCCGCGATTCAGGCCGAGCATTTCGGCGGCGCGGGTCTGGTTGCCTCTGGTGTGCTCGAGGACTTTTTCCAGCAGCGGGATTTCCATTTCAGCGAGCACCGTGTCGTACAGCTGGCTGACGTCTTCGCCATCAAGATTGCGGAAAAAATCATTCAGGGAGCGACGCACGCAGTTGCGCAGGGTGTCGCGACTATCGGCCTGGGCCAAAGTGAGCTCCGGCTTGCGTTGCTCGGGAGTATCAAGCGTATCGAATTTTCGTGCTGCTGATGAGGTCATGCTGCCTTTGCTCCGTTCTGGTCATCGCCACATCCATCGGCGAGAGATGCTTCACCGTACCGACCAAAGCGAACCCGGTCAGCGACGGCATCGAGATTGTGAAAAAAATGCGTGACTGCGCGTTCCTGCTCCCCGGCATCGTCAATTCGGTTGAACTGCTGGCGGAAGTTTTCTCCGCCCGGCAGGTTCGCCGTGTACCAGCCCAGATGCTTGCGAGCGATCCGGATGCCAGCGTTGATGCCGTAAAATTCGTGCAGCGAATGCAGGTGTTCGGTGACCAGTGCCTGCACCTCTTGCACCGTCGGGGCCAGCGGCAATGTGCCGGTTGCCAGCCATTCGGCGGTGTCGCGAAAGATCCAGGGATTCCCCTGAGCTGCGCGGCCGATCATGATACCACCGGCTCCGGTGGATGCCAGCACTTTACGGGCCTTTTCCGGCGAGTCGATGTCGCCGTTGGCAAGTACCGGAATCGACACGCTTTTTACCACGTCGCGGATGTTGTCGTATTCGGCGTCGCCGTTGAACCTGCAGGCGCGCGTGCGCCCGTGTAATGCAAGTGCCTGAATGCCGCAGGCCTCGGCCAGCTGTGCAATGCGGATCGCGTTGCGTGTTTCCGGTGTCGGGCCGGTACGGAATTTCAGTGTTACCGGAACCTTGACGGCACTCACCACCGCTTCAAGGATTTGCGCCACCAGCGCTTCGTCCTGAAGCAGGGCTGAGCCGGCTTGCTTTTTGCAGACTTTCTTTGCCGGGCAGCCCATGTTGATGTCGATGATCTGCGCGCCCATGTCGACATTCAGTCGTGCCGCCTCGGCCATCATCTGCGGATCGCCACCAGCAATCTGAATGGATACCGGCCCCGGCTCGTCTGCATGGGGCAAGCGGCGCATGCTTTTCCGGGAATGCCACAGGCTCGGGTCGCTGGTCAGCATCTCGGAAACAATCAGGCCGGCGCCCTGACGTCGGCACAGTTGCCGGAACGGCAGATCTGTGACGCCGGCCATCGGGGCCAGCACCAGATTGTTGCAGAGCTGATAGGGGCCGATCTGCATCCTCGGGCTCCATTACCGGCAGGTATTAAAGGGGGGATGAGATGATAGACAAGCCGGCCCAAGGGGGAAAGCGGTGTTTTCAGCCAGCGGCCGGACTTCCGGATGCCGGCTGCTCTGATCAGCCCTTAACCGGCGCTGGCAGGAAACGCAGGGTATAGTTCTGCGCATCGCTACCCGGGTCAACAATCTCCAGGGACAGTCGCACCGGCACGCCGGGGGGCATCTGGGTTATATCTGTCAGATCGCCGCGCAGGTAGTCGGATGGCTGAAACCTGCGGCTGGCAATTGCCCGACCATTGAGGCTGGTGAAGCCCAGCTCCAGCAACGGGAATGGTTGCGGGTATTCAGCTTCATTAAAGACAATCACATCGACTACGAGAGCGCCTTTGACAGTCGGGTGATCCCGAACCACCAGATTGGCGCCCCGCAGGCGGGTTACGTCAGAGGGGTTGGGCAGTGCGCAGCCAATGGCGCCGCAGAGGTTGGCGTAGAATGGCCGCCAGGTTGGTGTCCGCGACAATTCGGAAAAATTGAACGTCAGGTATTGGGTGGTTAACACCAGCACAGCTGCCAGAGACAGGGCTGCCCACTTGAGCAGCTCCCCCCCCTGGCTGGCGAGGTTGTCCATTGGCAGGCTGACGCGGGCAGTTCTGCGTTCCTCGACTGCCGGCAGATCAATCGCGGCGATTTCGCCGGTGCCCTCCTCCAGCAGCCCCAACGTGTCTTCGTTGAAGAAATCACCGGAGTCCATTGCCCAGTCAGGAGCATCGGTAGCATTTTTCTGACCGGCCCTGACCGTGCGCTGCTTGCGTTGTTCTTTTTGCTGGCGGCGGGACTGCTCCTCCTCGCGCTCAGTCAGGGACATGGCGTCGGCACTCAGCTGCACCGGCTCGGGACGTTCACCCTCGTCCAGCTCGTCAAGCAGCTTTTCCGCCCAGGACTCGTCGCTATCGTCACTCTGGTTGCGCTTGCCAGCGCCAGCCATGTCGGAGAAGCTTTCGTCGCGAAGCATGCCGTTGTCGTCACTGTCCAGTGACATGAAGGAATCACTCAGTTCCAGCGACCCTAAAGATACCTTGGTGTCATTCGACGGAATCTGTGATGGCGCTGGCTCGTCCACCAGTTTTGACGGCACGGCATCTTCCATGTCATCGCTGAGGTCGTCATCCAGGGTCCAGCGCTTGCTGGCCGGCGCCTCGGCGGGCGTCGCCGGCACCCTCTCATCCGGCATGGTCCATTTATTCTGCTCGGGTGGTTTGTCTGCAGGTGTGGCCCGGGCTGCAGGTTTTTCGGCGGGCTTATCCGCTATCAGATGGTCGGTAGCCTGAAAGACTTTCAGGCACGAGCCGCAGCGCACCGCGCCCTTGGCTTGAGCGAGATGCTGTTCACTGATGCGGAACTGGGCGCCGCAATGGGGGCACCGGGTTTTATATTGCGCAGCCATGCCGGCGACAGACTCCTTGTTGATCCTGAGCCGCAGTGTTACCCAAGCCGGCGGCTGGCGGCAAGCCGATGGTCAGGGCCGGGTGATATTTATCCGCGCCGGACGCCATGAATGCGAACCCAGTCATTCTTCTGCGCCACGGCGGACAGCTCGAAATCATCACGATAGGCCGCCAGCACTTCCTCGCTCTGCTCGGCGAGTATGCCTGACAGCACCAGATCAGCGCCGGGGCGGCAGTAGCGGGTCAGCAGCGGCGCCAGCTCGACCAGCGGTCCGGCGAGGATGTTGGCCAACACCAGATCATAGCTGGCGTCCGGCATTGCTTCGGGCAGGTAGCACTGCAGCCGGCTGGCCACACCATTGGCTCTGGCATTGTCCTGGCTGGCCAGCAAAGCCTGCGGGTCGAGGTCGCAGCCGTCGGCACGCTTGGCGCCAAGTAGCAGTGCAGCGATGGCCAGCACCCCGGAGCCACAGCCAAAGTCGAGTACGGTGCGGCCGTCAAGATCGGCGCCATCAAGCCACTGCAGGCACAGCGAGGTGGTTTCATGGGTGCCAGTACCAAACGCCAGGCCGGGGTCGAGTTTCAGGTTGACGCCCTGTGGGTCCGGCGCTTCGCTCCAGCTGGGCACAATCCACAGTCGCTGGCCGAACTGCATCGGATGGAAGTCTGCCATCCAGGCCCGCTCCCACGGCTGGTCTTCGATCAGTTCGTGGCGATAGTCAGCCAGCTCGCCGGCGCCAGATTCAATGGCAGCACGCAGCAGGTCCGGGTCGGTGTCGCTTTCAAACAGCGCGGTGATGACAGTTTCCTGCCACAGCGGCGTTGCTCCCGGTGGCGGTTCAAACAGCGGCTGATCGGCGGCATCGGTGCAGGTCACGGCATTGGCGCCGAGCTCTGCCAGCAGGTCCTGCAGGGCTTCGGTGCGCGCCGCATCGGACGGGATATGGATTTGCAGCCAGGCCATGGTGGTTCCTGCCGGTCACGGGGGCGCGATTATGCCACGGTTTTTCCGGCGGTGGTCGCCGGAAAAACCGTGATAATCAGCTGTTGCGCAGCTTTTTTTCCAGATAGTGGATGTCGACGCCGCCGGCGGTGAAACCCTTGTCGCGGAAGATCCGGTCGCGATGCAGGGGAATGTTGGTCTTGATGCCTTCGACCACCACTTCTTCCAGCGCATTGCGCATTCGCGCAAAAGCGGTAGCGCGGTCCGGTCCCCAGGTGATGATTTTGCCAATCAGCGAATCGTAGTAAGGCGGCACCGTGTAACCGGAGTAGACATGCGAGTCGACGCGCACGCCGTTACCACCCGGCGCGTGGAAATAGCTGATCTTGCCCGGACTCGGCGTGAAGCTGACCGGATCTTCGGCATTAACCCGGACCTCAATGGCATGGCCAAAGAACTGCACGTCATCCTGGGTAATCTGCAGAGGGGTGCCACCGGCCACCAGCAACTGCTGTTTGACGATATCGACACCGGTGATCATTTCACTGACCGGATGTTCAACCTGAACCCGGGTGTTCATCTCGATGAAGTAGAAATGGCCATCCTCGTACAGGAACTCGAAGGTGCCGGCGCCGCGGTAGTTGATCTCCTTGCAGGCCTTGACACAGCGCTCGGCCACTTCGCGCTTGATATCTTCCGGAATATTCGGGGCGGGAGCCTCTTCCACCACTTTCTGGTGCCGGCGCTGCAACGAGCAGTCGCGATCGCCCAGATGAATAACGTTGCCCTGACCATCAGCCAGCACCTGGATTTCGACATGACGCGGGTGCTGGAGAAATTTCTCCATGTATACCGTGTCGTCACCAAAAGCGTTCTTCGCTTCCGAGCGGGTCAGGGTAATGGCATTGAGCAGCTGGTGCTCGCTTTCCACCACTCTCATGCCGCGACCACCACCGCCAGCCGCTGCCTTGATGATCACCGGATAGCCGATCTGCCGGCCCAGACGCAGCGCCTCGTCAGAGTCTTCGCCGACCGGGCCACCAGAGCCTGGAACAGTTGGAACACCCGCTTTTTTCATCGCTTCGATGGCGGATACCTTATTGCCCATCAAGCGTATGGTTTCCGCGCGCGGACCAATAAAGGTAAAGCCGGAGCGCTCGACGATCTCGGCGAAATCCGCGTTCTCGGCGAGAAAGCCGTAGCCCGGATGAATCGCATCCGCGTCGGTGACCTCGGCGGCGCTGATAATGGACGGGATGTTCAGATAGGACTGGGCGCTGGGGGCCGGGCCAATGCAGACCGCTTCGTCGGCAAGGCGCACGTGCATCAGGTCGCGGTCCGCCTTGGAGTAAACCGCCACAGTGCGAATGCCCAGCTCACGGCAGGCGCGCAGGATCCGCAGGGCAATTTCACCGCGGTTGGCAATCAGGACTTTCTCAAGCATGACGTATCCCCCGTCAGACGATGCTGAACAGGGGCTGGTCAAACTCCACCGGTTCGCCGTTTTCTACCAGAATGGCTTCGATGGTGCCGGATTTATCGGCTTCGATCTGGTTCATCATTTTCATGGCTTCAATGATGCACAGCACATCGCCGGCCTTGACCTGCTTACCCACTTCAACAAAGGAAGCTGCTTCCGGCGATGGTGAGCGATAGAAGGTGCCGACCATCGGTGAGCGCACCACATGACCGGCGGCCTTGCGCTCGGCGTTGTCAGCGCTGCCTGCAGTCTGTGCAGGG
Source organism: Alcanivoracaceae bacterium (assembly GCA_040235405.1). Taxonomy (GTDB): domain Bacteria; phylum Pseudomonadota; class Gammaproteobacteria; order Pseudomonadales; family Alcanivoracaceae; genus PGZG01. The sequence goes on along the minus strand of JBECKT010000066.1, from coordinate 22,463 downwards.
GGGCTGGCCGGCGCTGCTTGCGGCGGCGGCGCGTAGTAGGCCTGCGGCATCTGCATGGCGTTGCCGCCACGGTTGCGACTGATGCGAACAGATTCCTCGCCTTCGCGAATTTCCAGTTCGTCGATACCTGACTCTTCCAGCAGTTCGATCAGTTTTTTGACTTTGCGAATATCCATTGACGGTTCCTGTGTTCAATTCACTTCGGTTCAAGTTTGCGCAGGGCGGCATCCAGAGCCAGGCGATAGCCATCGGCGCCCAGCCCGACAATGACACCCTCCGCGATATCGGAGAAATAGGAGTGATGGCGGAAGCTTTCCCGACGGTGCACGTTGGACAGGTGCACCTCGATAAAGGGAATGGCAACCGCCAGCAGGGCATCGCGCAGGGCGACGCTGGTATGGGTGAAGGCAGCAGGGTTGAACAGGATGAAGTCGATGCCTTCACTGCGGGCCGTTTGAATGCGGTCAATCAGCTCGTACTCGGCATTGCTCTGCAGGTACTGCAGGTGATGGCCGCAGGCTTTTGCCTGCTCAAGCAGTTGCTGATTGATCTGCTCCAGCGTCAGCCGGCCATAAGTGTCCGGCTCGCGGCTGCCGAGCAGGTTCAGGTTGGGGCCATGCAGGACAAGTATGGTGGCCAATTTCGCAGCTCCCCGGCAAAAAGACCGTTAATTGCGCTGATCTTCCATGAAAAAGGCGCCGATAAGACGCCTTCCCTGATGACCGGAGAGTCTAGGGGGAAATGAATGCAGTTGAAAGTGATTTACAAGGCTGGTTACAAATCACCGCCTGTTCGCTGCAGATACCTTCGTGTTCATGTGGGAAATAAAGGACTCCGGCCCCATTTCACCAAGTATCCGGCTGCCATCGATCTCATTGCCGGCGGCGTCGAAGAAGATCAGGCAGGGCAGGCCGATAATGCCGTAGCGCTGCATGATGGCCTGATTTTCCTTGTTGATTTCGGTGATATCGGCCTTGATCAGCCGGTAGTTGGCAGCCGTCAGCGCCGTCAGCACATCGGCCTGATTGAGGGTTTTCTCCTCCAGTACCTTGCAGGCTACGCACCAGTCGGCATAGAAATCGACCAGCACCGGCTGGCCGGCACGGCGTGCCTCGTCCAGCTGCTGTTGCAGGGCATCAGCGCCCTTCAGTTTCAGCCACGGCCCCTGAGCTGTGGTCTGCCCGGTGGCACTGGCGGTGCTGCCAGTGCCCGGCCGATTCAGTGGTTGCAGCGGGTCAGTGCCACCACCGGCAGCGCCGACCACCATGATCGCGCCATACAGGGCCAGCACCAGCGCCAGACTACGCTTCAGGCGCGACTGACCTTCCTGAACCGGCTCCAGCGCACCAAGCCAGATGCCGTAAACCGCCAGCAACAGGCCGTACAGGGCCAGAGTGACGCCATCCGGAATGATCCGGTCGAGCAGCCAGATCGCTATGCCGAGCATCATCACGCCGAAAAAGCGTTTTATATCTTCCATCCAGCCGCCGGCTTTGGGCAGCAGGTGACCGCCACCGGTCCCGGCCAGAATCAGCGGCAGGCCCATACCCATGGACAGGGAAAACAGGCTCAGCGCGCCGGTCACGGCGTCACCGCTGGCAGCCACGTAGACCAGCGCCCCGGCCAGAATCGGGGTGACGCAGGGCGAGACCACCAGCGCCGAAATGGCGCCCATCAGACCCGCGCCCCAGAGTGAGCCACCGCTGCGACCATCACCCAGAGCATTAAGCCGGTTGCGCAAGGCGGCCGGCAGCTGCAGCTCGTACAGACCGAACATGGCCAGCGCCAGTACCGCGAACACCACCGTGGAAGCAATGATCGCCGCCGGTTGCTGCAGCATGTACTGCAGGTTCATACCGGCACCGAACAGGGCCACCAGCATGCCGGCCAGGGTGTAGGGCAGGGCGACACCGAGCACATAGGCACTGCTGAGCATGAAACCGCGCCCGGCACCGGGGTTATCGGCGCCGGCAATAATGCCGGACAGGATCGGAATCATCGGGAAAACACAGGGTGTAAATGCCAGCAGCAGGCCACCGGCGAAGAACAGCAGCATCACCATGCCAAGGCCATGGCTGCTCATCCAGTCGCTGAATACGCCGGCATTATCCGAGGTCAGGGTGTGGAAAAATCCGTTGTCGGATGGCGCCGGCGGAGCAGTGGCGGGTGCCGGCTCCGGGACAAAGGTCAGTGGAATACGCGCAGTTTGCGGAGTGTAGCAGAGCACGTCTTCGAGGCAGCCCTGATGGTCTACCTCCAGCACGGTGGCCACCAGTGGCACGCTGTCCAGCGCCACGGTGAACTCCAGCTGGTCGTAGTACACCTCGACCTCGCCGAAAATCTCGTCGGTTTTATGCTTGCCGGCCGGTGGTTGCCAGCCGGCGAAATCGTTCAGCAGGTTGCCGTTTTCGTCCAGCAGGCGCAGGTCGAGGCTGTGCTGATACAGATAGACGTGGGGGTAGAGAGCGACCAGCACCCGAATCTGCTGTTGGTCCGGCTCGGCAAAGGCGCTGACCTGCATGGCATCCGAGGCCAGCGGAATGTCGTCATTGTTGAATGCCATTGCGGATGGGGCGTTGAGCAGCAGCCACAGGGCGCTCAAGGCAAGCCAGAATCTGTACATCGTTTTCTCCGTTATTGCCCGGTGGACCTCCCGGTGAGCGGACAGTTTCCGGGATGACGCTTAACGCTAGCTTAACAGCCCTGCGTGGCGGCTTAAGATTCCGTTAAGGCGGCAGGTGGACACTGCGCTGGTCTGAATCGAGGAGACCACCATGCGCCGACTGCTCATCATGCTTCTACTGTTGCCTTCGCTATTACGCGCAGAAGGCGTTACGGCGGAGCAATTTTCACCATCGCTGTACCCCGACGCAAAGGTTATCTATGTCGACTTCTGGGCCAGCTGGTGTGTGCCCTGCCGGCAATCGTTCCCGTGGCTGACACAGATGCAGGCCCGCTATGGCGCTGAGGGTCTGAAGATAGTCGGCATTAATGTCGATCGCCGCCGTGAAGATGCACAACGTTTTCTCGCCGAGCACCCGGCCGGTTTTGATCTGGTGATGGATCCGGCCGGCAAACTGGCAGCACGTTATCAGCTTCAGGGCATGCCGTCGGCCGTGCTGTTGGCGCCGGACGGCACGGAACTGGAGCGGCACATCGGTTTTCGTGCCGACCATCTGGATGAATACGAGGCGACCCTGCGCCGCCTGCTGGCTGAGAGGAACTGATTATGCGTGTACTGACTTTGCTTGGCTGCCTGCTACTGGTCAGCGGCTGCCAGAACCTTGGCGTGAACCCGTGGGAGCGTGAAGTGCTGGCCCGTGAGGCGATGATCCCCGGTGTCGCTGATGGGCTCGACGATGCCTTTGACGATCACATTTATTTCTCCAAGGAAGGTTCCAGCGGCGGCCGTGGTTTCGGCGGAGGAGGTTGCGGATGCAATTGAAAAAACGTTATCAGCCAGGTCCGGTATCGACCAGCCTGGCACTGGCTACCTGCGCTCTGCTTGGCGTTCCTGCCATGGCAGAGGAAGCTGACAAATGGCAGGTCGACGGCTCCATGCTGCTTTATTCGGAGACCGATCGGGTATCGGCCATCGAGCCGGTAATCAAGGCCAGCCGGACGTTCAAGAACGAGAGCAAACTCGATCTGAAACTGACGGTGGACTCGTTGACCGGTTCTTCGCATAACGGTGCGGCGGTTACCAATGGGCCGCAGACCTTTACCAGTCCGTCCGGCAACAAGGTTTATCAGATCAATGCCGGTGATGTGCCGCTGGATGATTCGTTCCTTGATACACGGGTGGCCCTGAGCGGTCAGTACAGCTGGCTGCTAAACCGGACCCTGCGTGCCACCAGTGGCATCAATTTCTCCAATGAGTATGACTTTTTCTCGGTGGGCGCCAATGCCGGATTGAACTGGGATCTGAATCAGCGCAACACCACGCTGTCGTTCCTGCTTGGTCTGGAGAGCGACACCATCGAGCCGGTTGGCGGTGTGCCTGAGGCACTGTCATTGCAGCCTGATCAGTTGCGCACTGACAGCAGCGAGTCGCGCACGGTCACTGATGTGTTGCTTGGCTGGACTCAGGTCATGAACCGGCGCTGGATCATGCAGCTGAATTACAACCTGTCGTTGGCCAGTGGCTACATGACCGACCCGTACAAGGTGGTGACGCTGACCGATGGTGCCGGCACGGCACTGGAGTCGGAGTCGTTGGGCGGGGTTGATATCGGTATCGGTGATGCGCAGATATTCGAGCAGCGCCCGGATTCGCGAACCCGCCATGCGCTGTACTGGGAGAACCGTTACAGCCGTGAAAATGACGATGTGATTGCGATCGGCTACCGGTTTATGACCGACGACTGGGGCATCAACTCACACACGCTGGATATGAAATACCGTTGGCAGCTGGATCGTGGCTGGTTCCTGCAGCCCCATGTTCGCTATTACATCCAGAGCGAGGCCGATTTCTGGTATGAGTCGATGACTGCACCCGAGTACACCACGGTGCTGGCCAGTAATGACTATGCCAGTGGCGACTACCGGCTTGGCAAGCTGACCGACCTGACCGTTGGGCTGAAAGTCGGCCGCGAGTTGCCCAGTGGCAGGAAGTGGGACGCTCGACTGGAGTTCATGCAGCAGTCCGGTGATACCGATGCGGCGGATGTCAGCGCCGTGATTGGTCAGGTAGGCTATCGCTTCTACTGGTAACGTGACACACAGATGGCCGGCGAAACCCGACTGACCCGCACAAGCGATGGCTGGCTTGGCCGTTTTACGGCCATGGCCAGCCCCTGTGAAGTGCAGCTGCGCGATGTCAGCCGCAGCACGGCGGAGCAGGTGTTGAAACGGGTGGCAGCGGAAGCCTGGCGGGTTGAGCAGCGTTTCTCCCGCTATCGTGACGACAATATCGTCGCCGCCCTGCAGCGCGCCAACGGTGAGTGGCTGGCGGTGGACGAAGAGTTCGAGCGCCTGCTCGCTTATGCCGATACCTGCTGGCAGCTCAGCGGCGGTCGTTTCGATGTTACCTCCGGTGTGCTGCGCAGGGTCTGGCGTTTTGACGGCTCCGACCGGGTTCCGTCAGCGGATCAGGTTGCTACGCTGCTGCCTCTGATCGGCTGGGACCGGGTCGAGCGCCGGCCGGGCCAGATCCGTTTGCCGGCCGGTATGGAGCTGGATCTGGGTGGCATCGGCAAGGAGTACGCAGTTGATCGGGCGTTGCTGCTGGCCCGCGAACATACCGATGCGGATCTGCTGCTGAATTTTGGCGGCGATCTGGTCGCCGATGGCAAGACACCCTGGCAGATTGGTATTGAAAATCTGCAACAGAATGGTGTCGCCGGGCAGATTCCGTTGGCCCGGGGTGCGGTAGCCACCAGTGGTGACTCGCGCCGATTTCTACTGCGCGATGGCAAGCGTTACAGTCACATTCTGGATCCGCGCACTGGCTGGCCGGTGCAGGGTGGGCCGCATTCGGTGACAGTGGCGGCAGCCCGTTGCACCGAGGCCGGCATGCTGGCGACGCTGGCATTATTGCAGGGCGCCGGAGCGGAGCCGTTTCTGCGCGCTCAGGGTGTACGTTACTGGTGTCTTTGGGAATAACCGATGCGTATTCTGCTGGTGGAAGATGACCCCCTGCTTGGCGATGGTTTGCAGCGCGCCCTGCGCAACGATCACTACACGGTAGACTGGATTACCTCAGGCTCCCAGGTGGAGGGCGCCTTGCAGCATGATCATTTCGATCTGGTATTGCTGGACCTTGGCCTGCCGGGCATGGATGGCATGGAAGCGCTGCGCCGCCTGCGCGCCTCGTCCCGGCCGGTGCCGGTGCTGATCCTGTCCGCCCGGGATCAGTTGCAAGACCGGGTGGCGGGTCTTGATGCCGGCGCCGACGATTATCTTATGAAACCTTTCGATATGGACGAGCTGCGCGCCCGCATTCGTGCCCGCCTGCGTCGCACGGTGGAGCCACCGCAGCATCAGCTGGCCGTAGGCGCGCTGCTGATCGACAGTGAGAATCTTTCCGTGCGGCAGAATGATCAGCCGGTCAGCCTTTCCCGACGTGAATTTGTCTTGCTGCTGGCGCTGGCGCGCCAGCCCGGTCGGGTGCTGACCCGTGACCGGCTTGAGCAGGAGCTGTACGGCTGGTCGGAAGATGTCGAGAGCAACGCGCTGGAAGTCCATGTGCATCACTTGCGCAAGAAACTCGGTGCCGATCTGATTCGCACCGTGCGCGGCGTTGGTTATCAGCTGGTGGTGAGCTGATGTTTTCCATTCGCCGTTTTCTGCTGCTCTCCATCAGTCTGATTATTCTGGCTGCGGGTGTACTCACCGCCGTGGCCACCTATCGATTTGCCTGGCACGAAGTGGAAGAACTGTTTGATGCCCAGTTGGTGCAGCACGGCCGGCTGTTGGCCGGCTGGCTGGAGGCAACGCGCAGTAGTGAAACGCTGTCCTATCAGGTGATGCCGTCAGAAGGGCATCGTTATGAACGATATGTTGCAGTTCAGCATGTCTCTGCGGAGGGCGCCTTGCTGTTCAGTGCGCCGGTTTCGCTGGATCAGGTGTTGGCACCGTTGCAACCCGGTGTCTCTGTGCAGACTGCTTCAGATCGTAGCTGGCATGTTTTTGCCCAGCCGCTCAGTGATGGTAGCTGGCTGATGGTGGCCGAGGAGGAGCATATTCGCGACGAGCTGTCCGGGGATGCGACGCTGGCGATTATCGTGCCGTTTTTGCTTGTGTGGCCGCTGCTGATGTTGGCGGTCATGTGGGCGCTGCGCCGGGGTCTGCGGCCACTTGTCTCGCTGGAAGATGCCTTGCGTGAGCGGCATGAGGGTCATCTGGCCGCTCTGGAATACGGCGGAGACATAGCAGAGCTGTCGTTGATGGTGACCGAGCTGAACCGGCTGTTTGCCAGAATCGACGAGGTGCTGGAGCGGGAGAAGCGGTTTACCGATGATACCGCGCATGAGCTGCGCACCCTGCTTAGCGTACTCAAGTTGCATGCCGGCAATGCCCGGGAGGCGATAACCGATAGCGAGCGAAGCCACGCGCTGACGCAGTTGCTGGCCGGCATTGGTCGGGCCGAGCGTACCGTGACCCAGCTGCTGGCGCTGGCCAGGCTCGAGGCCAGCGTTGCCCTGCGTGCAGAGCCAGCTGCCCTGATGCCGGCTCTGCGCCAGGTGCTGGCAGACCTGATGCCGCAGGCCGAGGCCGCCGGCCAGACCTTGCAGATCGAGGCCGGGCAGGCCGCTCGCCCGCGGGTGGCGCTGAGTGCCGAGCTGCTGGATATGCTGTTTCGTAATCTGGTCGATAATGCTTGCCGGTATTCTCCCCGTGGCAGTCACATCGCAGTGCGGGTCCAGTTGTCTGGCACCGCGGTGGAAGTGCGTATTGAGGATGGTAGTGAGGGCCTGCCGGCGTCGTTGCGAGAGCGTGCAGGGCAGCGCTTTCTGCGCGGAGATAGCACTGTTCCGGGAACCGGGCTCGGGCTTTCCATCGTCCGTCGGATCCTGACGCTGTGCAACGGCAGTATGGAATTTTTACCACCCGACAACAGGCAACCGGCAGCGGTTGTGATTCGTTTGCCTGTTGTTGGCCAGAGCTCTGCTATAGTCTAGGCGTCATTGTGAAGCCTCGGCAGGAACATCATGAAACTCCCGGAAAACATGACAGAAACAGTCGGCGATCGTTTGCTCGACCCGGGCAATTCGAAACTCTGGCGGTTCGCTGCGGTACTGATTGTGCTGCTGCTTCTGGCCGATGCCGGTCTCGGCTGGTACTGGAGCCAGGAGCCTGATCTGGTTGCCGTCGAGCCGTTGCCGGAGGCCGTCACCGGTGATGCCACCACCGCAGCCCTGATCATGATTTCCGAGACCCTGCTGGACAAGCCGGGTGGCTACCTGAGCAATGACATTCTGCCGCACCGGTTGTGGCTGGATAACATGCCGAATTGGGAGTTCGGCGTGCTGATACAGATACGTGATATGACCCGGGTTATGCGCCGGGATATGAGTCGCTCGCAATCGCAGAGTGAGGATGACGGCGACCTGATGAAGGCCGAGCCGCAGTTCAATTTCGACAATGCCAGCTGGGCGATTCCGGCTACCGAGCGTGAGTACCGTCGTGGTATTGATGCGCTGAAACGGTATCGCCAGCGGCTTGCCGGCAACGAAGCACGTTTCTATGCCCGCGCCGATAACCTGAATTACTGGCTCGGTGATGTGCACAACCGGCTCGGCGCCATGTCGCAGCAGCTCAGTCAGAGTGTCGGTCGTGGTTCTCTGGACGAGGGTGTCGATGATGATGATGGTCACAGAACCGCGTGGATGGACATCGATGATGTGTTTTATGAGGCTCGCGGTGGCTGCTGGGCTTTGATCCATCTGATGAAAGCAGCCGAGCATGATTTTGCTGATGTGCTGGCGAAAAAAAATGCGCTGGTCAGTTATCGTCAGGTGATTCGCGAACTGGAGGGCACTCAGGAAACAGTCTGGAGCCCGATGATTCTGAACGGTTCCGGGTTTGGCGTGCTGGCCAATCATTCGCTGGTGATGGCGAACTATATTTCCCGCGCCAATGCGGCGCTGCTTGATCTGCGCCAGCTGCTATCGCAGGGTTGAGGTGTTGGCCGGGTGTATTGGTCCGGCCGTTTCCCTAATCTACGGAATCCAGGGTTTTCTCGACGTTGGTGCGGAAAGCCTGATTGACCCGCAGTCGCCGCATGGTCCAGTAATGCCCTCCCAGCACCCGGTTGATCAGCAGGGTGCGCGGTGATGGCTGGAATGACTCCAGATATTTCCACGGCACCGTACGTGTCTGCTTGACCAGATCCAGATGCAGCCGTGAACCGGCGAAATCGAACGGCTGGTCGCCAAATGGCGGCATCAGTAATTCCACCCAGGGGCGGTAAAACATCTCGCTGACATTCGGGCCGTCGCCCTTGCGAACATCCAGGTCCACCAGAGTCCTGTCCAGGGCTTCATAGTCGCCGGCGTAGGCCGCCAGTGTCAGTGCCTTCATCGCTTTGATGTCTTCCTCCGGAATACGCTTAACCGCACCGAAGTCGTACATGACGATACTGCCGTCCGGGCGGAAGGCGAAGTTTCCAGGGTGCGGATCACAATGCACTTCACGCAGGACGAACATCTCTCTGCCAAGCGCATCGAAAAGGCGCTCGCCCAGCAAATTACGCAGCTCCTGATTGTAGGCGCTGCTGGTTTCGACCGTATCCAGATCGTCACCGGGCTCGTAGCGTAGTGTCAGCACCTGTTCGGAACTGAGCTCATCAATGACTTCCGGAATGACTATCCAGGGTTCATCACGGTGGAACTCGCGAAAGCGCTTCAGGTTGTCTGCTTCCTGTTTGTAGTCCAGCTCCTCCTCCAATTGATTGCGTATCTCGGAGAAAATGGCATCCAGTGTGGCTTCATTTACCTTGAATAGTGCGCCAAGACGGAGAATGCGTCGCAGCTGGCGCATGTCCGAGTCAATGGAGGATTTGACCGCCGGGTACTGGACCTTGACCACCACGTCAGTGCCATCCTTGAGAGTTGCCCGGTGTACCTGACCGATCGAGGCAGCGGCAAACGGCTTTTCCTGAAACTCGGCAAACAGGCTGGCGGGATCATCGCCCAATTGATGTTTCAGCTGACGCTTGATAATGGAAAACGGCATCGGCGCAGCGGCTTTCTGCAGCACGGTCAGGGCTTCGGCGATTTCCGCCGGCAACAGATCCTGCATTTGCGAGGCAATCTGGCCGACCTTCATCACCGCGCCTTTCATCTGGCCGAGGGTTTGCGCAACCTGCTTGCCGACGTCACGCATCAGCTTTTCACGGTCGCGCTTCTGCGCCTCCTCATCCTGAAACAGCTTTTTCACCTGATGTCCGGCCACCCGGGTGGCAATCGAGGTGGTCATGCCGGTCAGTTTCAGCAACCGACCGGCGTGGGTGGTGGCGCCAAAGGATCTTTTTTCTTTTGCCATGACTGGTCCTGTGTCCCGGGCGAGATGCCCATCTTATCCGCTTGCGGGGCTGGCGGGTAAAGTCCGATTAGCTGAGACACAAAGCATGGCTGCCGGCGTGGCCGGCAGCCATGGCCAGGCGGGACAATGCAGGGGGGCCGGAAAAAAAGAGGGGCCCGCAGGCCCCTTAATACGGAGATGATCAGTCAGTAACGCTCAGGCGCGCTGCTCGCCAGTGGCAACCAGCTCGTTGAACAGCTTCTCGCTCTCTTCGCGGGCAGTCCGGACAGCGCCCAGACCAGCCAGCAGGATTTCACTGGTTTCAGCGGCTTTCTCGCCACGCTGGCTACGGCCGGCATCAACGAAACGCTCGTACAGGGCCTTGCGCTTCTCCGGAGCGGCTTCCAGCAGCTCACGGGCAGCGGCCAGAGCGCCGCGGCTTGCCAGCAGGGCCTTCGGCTTGCCTTCAGACGCTTCGCCCAGCTCGGCGGTGCCACGGGCAACGTACTCGTCGAGCAGTTCGCCGGAGGTAGCTTCTGCTTTGGTTGCGGCGCCCAGACCGGCCAGATACAGCTTGCTGCCCAGGTCGCGGGCCCGGTTGATCAGGTTTTCCTGTTGCGCGCGGAGATCTTTGAGTTCGCCCATGATATGGCTCCCTTGATTAAGCGGTTGAGAAGATGGCTGCGATTGCAGTGGCGCCAGAGTAGTGCTGCGGCATGAAGCAGCGCATTAACGGCTGTCTGACAATTGGTCAGGCGGACAGGAAATGTCAGAAAAATATCGGAACCACACAGATGTGAACCAGGTCCGGGTCTGCGGGTCGGATGGTGCACGGACCGGCGATGCTAATTCTTTATACTTAGCCTATGTCTGAACCCGGAGAGCAGAGCGCCATGATCGATAAACACATTGCTGACGTTCCTTCACGGATATGGGAAGAGGGGCGCCCGCCGAAGGCGCGGGTCTGGGATGCAGAGTTCAATGTTGCCGGCTGGATCAAGGTTAGCGGCGCCACCGGTGAAGTCAGCCTGATGGTGCTGCACGAGGATGAGGCGGGCGAGCATGTCAGCCTGGTGGACAGGACGAGCATCTCCGGTGATGGCAGTAGTCTGATGTCCGGTCTGATCCGCATGCGCTTCACCGGTAGCGTCAGCAAGGTCCAGGTGATGCTGCGGCTATCGGATCCTGCGATGCGCTTTCAGGTCGACGAATTGTTCGTCCAGCGTCGGGGCAATGCTCTGCGCCGTCAGGACAAGCTGATCTCCAACTACTGATTCATTGGTTGCCGGATGCTGTTCGGGTGCCCCGACCAGTGACTCCGGCCAGCTTTCGAATACCAGCCCAGTCAGACGATTCAGGCCCTCCAGTGCCTTGTCCGTGGCAACATTGTCCAGTTTGACGACTTTGCTCATGGTGCTCACCTGATTGCTTTTGCCCGTATGCAATCAACAAGGCGATAATCGTGCCAGCCCATGCTCTCCTTATTTATCCTTTTATATCAATTCTTTAATGGCTTGCTGCTGGCCGGGTGGCGGACGGCACCGCTTTCTGATGACCAGATCTGACAGTTTTTGTCAGGTCATCCTGAGCAGGGCAGGCCTGCGCGATCATGACAAATCATCGCCGATGTGTGAGGTTGGGGTCCGTTTGCCTTGCAGCCGACAACGGGGCGAGGTTATCTTGTGCTATTCGCCGGTCATTTTGCGCCACCTGCTTGTGGCGCTGACGAGAGAGACGAGAGAGCTTGCTGCATGACTATTCTGAAAATGAATCCCGAGGAATACTCCGTTTCCGTCGAGTATGCGCCGCTGCTGGTGGCCATGCTGGAACGCTACGGGGTCAGCAAGGAACAGTTGCTGGCCGGTGCGGCGGAACCACCGAACCTGCGTGATCCCGGGGCTCGCCTGCCGCTGCAGGATTTTGTCAATATTATCCGTCGCGCCATCAAGCTTAGCGGCGCACCCTGGCTGGGCTGGGATTTTGGCGCCACCCTGACCCTGTCGTCGCACGGCTTTCTTGGTTACGCCGCGATGAGCAGCGAAACCTTGCGCGATGCGGTGGAGCTGGCGGTAAAGTTCTTCCGCACCCGTACCACCGTGGTCGACCTGCAGCTCAAGGTTGAGGGCGATACCGCCATACTGCAGCTCGACGAGCTGGTGGCACTGCATGATATCCAGCCGTTTGCGGTCGAGAGCCTGTTCAGCAGTTTCCATTTCATGGGCCTTAAGCTGCTGGGTGAAGTGCCGATGGATGGTGAGCTGCGGTTTGCCTTTCCGGAGCCGGATTATTACGAGCGCATGAAACCTCTGATTCCGGTGCCGGTGCTGTTTGATTGCGCCTATAACCAGATGCGTTTTCCCGCCTCACGCCTGGATCAGCGCTTGCGCTTTGCTGATCCGCGGCTGGCAAAAATGGCCGAAGCCCAGTGCGAACAGGAAATGGCCAATATCAAGTCACCGCCCAAGCTGCTCAATCAGGTGCGACGGATTATTCTGGCCCAGTCCGGGTGCTTCCCGTCGGTGGACGAGGCTGCTTCGGATCTGCATATGTCATCGCGTACGCTGAAGCGTAAACTGCAGCAGTTGGGCACCAGTTACCAGACCATTCTTGATGATCTGCGCAAGGGGCTGGCGGTGGAATATCTGACCCAGACTGAAATCACCGTAGACGATATTGCCGTGCAGCTCGGCTACTCCGATGCATCGAACTTTGCCCGCGCTTTCCGTCGCTGGACCGGGCGCAGCCCGTCTGACTATCGTCGCTGAGGAAATGACCATGCACAGTCTGTACTTGCCAAGGGATTTACTGGCTGGCGAAACCGCGTTGATTACCGGTGCTGGCAGCGGTATCAATCAGGGCATTGCCCGCATGTTCGCGGCCCATGGTGCGCGCGTGGTGATGATTGGCCGGCGTCAGGAAAAACTTGATGAAACCCGGGAAATTATTGAGAAAGCCGGTGGTGAGGCGGTTGGCTTTTCGGCCGATGTGCGTGATGCCGATGCTATGACGGAAGCCGCGCAGCAAGGTGCGGCGCATTTTGGTCCGTATGAAATTGTGGTTGCAGGTGCCGCCGGAAATTTTCTCGCGCCGGCGGAAAAAATCAGCAGCAACGGCTTCAGCGCCGTGGTCGATATTGATCTGAAGGGTACCTTCCATACCTTCAAGGCAGCGCTGCAGCACCTGGCCGGCAGTAACGTCAAGATGCTGGCTATCTCTGCGCCACAGTCGCAGATGCCAATGCCTTATCAGGCCCATGTTTGCGCCGCCAAGGCAGCGGTCGATATGTTGGTGAAGACCCTGGCAATTGAGTGGGGCAAGCGTGGCGTCCGTGTTAATGCCTTGTCCCCCGGCTATGTCGCCGGTACGGTCGGAGGTGATCTGCTGGCGGCAGACAAGGGCGATGAAATTCGCCATCGCCTGCCGCTGGGACGTTTTTCCATGGTCGATGAAATGGCCCAGATGGCGATGCTGATGGTGAGCCCGCTGACCAGTTATATGACCGGTCAGGTTGTCGCACTGGACGGTGGTGTGTCGCTGCTCGGTGGTTCGGCGATGCTGGATCTGGCCGGTGCCTGAGCTGCATTTCCGCCTCAGCGCGGACACTCGGGCTTTGGGCGAAACCACCAGCTGCTGGATTCGCTGGATGAATGACCAGCGTTTTCCCTGGCTGGTGCTGGTGCCGAAGCGGGACGGTATTCGAGAATGGTATGAACTCGACCATGAGGAACAGCATGAGCTGCTTGATCTTATGAACCGCTGCGCCCTGCACCTGCAAACCCTGACCGGCGCCGACAAGATCAATATCGGCGCGCTCGGCAATCTGGTGCCGCAGTTGCATATTCATATTGTTGCCCGTCATGAGGGAGACCCCTGCTGGCCCGGTCCGGTCTGGGGCAATGGCAGCGTACAGCCATATGCGGCTGGACAGCAGCCGGCCTGGCTGCCGACGCTGCGTGACCGATTGAGTTATCGTTGTGCTTGAAAGTGTGTTCTGTGGCTGCCCCTACTGTGGTGAGTCGATCGAGTTGCTGATCGACTGCTCGGTGGCGGAACAGGACTATGTCGAGGACTGCAGCGTCTGTTGCAGTCCGATCAATATCAGTGTGGTTGTTGATGATGGCGGGATACCGCAGGTGTCCCTCCGCACTGACAGCGAGTGAGAGAGTTTAAATGAGTGGCTGCAAGGAAATCGTGATCGCCGAGAACGCCGGCGTACTGGAAATTTCGATCCAGCGCCCGGAGCGAAAGAATGCCCTTACCCATGCCATGTATACGGCGATCAATGAGGCATTCGAGCACGCCGAGGCGACCGCATCAGTACGGGTGGTGCTGATTACCGGAACTGAGGATTGCTTCACCTCTGGCAATGATATGGCGGATTTTCTGAAAAGCCCGCCGATTGGTGATGAGGCGCCGGTAATGATTCTTCTCGGCAAGCTGGCGTCTTTCAGCAAGCCGCTGATTGCCGCAGTGAACGGCCCGGCAGTAGGTGTAGGTGCCACCATGCTGCTGCATTGTGATCTGGTCTATCTTGGTGAGTCGGCAAAGCTGCAAATGCCGTTTACTTCACTCGGCCTGTGCCCGGAGGCCGGCTCCAGTTACCTGGTGCCGATGCTGATGGGGCATCAGCGTGCCGCGGAGTTGCTGATGCTGGGCGACATTATTGACGCGCGCCGAGCCTGTGAGCTGGGTATCGCCAACGCGGTGCTGGCGGATGCGGACTATCAGGCCCACGCTCGCAAGCAGGCGGCACGGCTAGTGGCGTTGCCGGCGGCGGCGGTGCGCCTGACCAAGCAGTTGATGCGCGAGCCGTTTATGGCGACCCTGCGTGCTCATATGAAGAGCGAAGGCGATGCCTTCGGCAAGCGACTGGTGTCGCCGGAAGCACGCGAGGCAATGCAGGCGTTTATCGAAAAGCGCAAGCCGGACTTCAGCAAGTTCGACTGAGCGTTGCATCCTGCAGGAGCCGTCGATCGACGGCGATAAAGATTTCGCGGCGGGTCGGCCGCTCCGGTTTTGTAGGAGCCGTCGACCGACGGCGAAATGATCTGGCAAGAATCGCGGCTGATCAGCCGCTCCTACACGGAGTTGAGGTTGAAGTAGCGAATGGGCTTGTCGAAGCGCTGGCTGATTTCCTCGCTACTGATTCCCAGGGCATCGCCGGCGTACTGGTGACCGCTACGGTATCGCTTTGCTTTTTCATCCTCGTTGCTGAGCCAGTCGCGGTATGCATCGCTAATCGGCCAGTGAAAGGTCTGGTAAATCGCACCGATGGTTGCCATCGGTGCGTCAGCCAGGTCCGTCATTGCCACAACCCTGAATCTGTTTTGTGGCCAGCGCTGGTGGCAGTCCATCAGGGTCTCGTAGTAGTGCGCCAGCATCCCGGTCAGGCCTTGCCGCCACCAGTCGACATCTGTCTTGCCGGAAAAAATCCGTGCGCCGACCAGAATCGAACTGACCTGTGAAGGCACAGCTTCATGGGGCGTGCGCACGCAGGCGATAAAGCGCGCGTCCGGAAATTCTTCTGCCAGGCTTTGCAGCCAGGGGGTAAAGGACGGGTTCTTCGACAGGAAGGTTCTGTCGCGGCCATGCACATAAAGATGACGCTGGATCAGGCCGCGATAAATGCCCGTCAGGCGTTTTTTGTCGGCGGCGCCGACATCGCTATCCAGTTGGGCAAGGCGCCAGAAGGCACTGTCACCGAACGGCAGAATCAGCAGGAAACAGCCAAGATAAGGTGCCAGCGCCAGATAGTCTTCCTCCGGATCAAGCAGGCCTGTCCGGTGCACGCCATCCAGCCCGCCCAGCAGCTTCCGCTCCAGCCAGTGCAGGGCGCGTGCGCACGGCGCGCCCAGCTTGCGGTCCAGTGCCGCGACAGACAGCCAGAAGCGCCGTTGCAAAATGGAAGGGGCGAAAATCAATTCCCACAGGGCCGTGGTGGTAAAACGCTGGTTGTCGCCGGCGAGCAGCCGGTGCAGGAAGGTGGTGCCGCTGCGTGGAATGCCGGCAATGAAAACCGGCTGGTTTATTTGCAGGCTGCGGAATGCAGGAAACAGCAGGGAGTCCAGCCACAGGCACAGGCGGTTGGCCAACAGCAGGCTGACAAAGACCGGCCAGAACAGCAGCATCACCACCAGCCGCTGCAGGGAAAAGCGCCGATAGGCACTATCGGCCGCCGGGAAGAAGCTGCGCCAGAAAAGCTGTGGCAGTGATATTGGTAATGACACTATTGCCCCCATGCCTGTCATCAGGATGACAAGCATGGGGCAGAATCAAGACAGACAGATGACGGTTCGCCGGGCTGTCATATTTCCGGAACATATCGCCACCACACTGGCGTCATGAAAACACATCAGCTGCGCATTCTGTTTGTGGTTGACGCCATTCAGGGACGAAATGGTGTCGGCACCTATTTTCAGGATCTGGTAGCGCAATTGCGTGATCGGGTCGAGCAGGTTGAGCTGGTGTCACCAAAGCTGGGTGAGCCGCACTCCTGCCAAGGCCTGTCGTTGCCGATGCCGGGCGATCCGACCCAGCGACTTTTCCTGCCAAAGATGCGCGAGCTGACCCAGCTGGTGATGACCATGAAGCCGCATGTCATCGTTATTCCCGGGCCCGGCATTTTTTCCTTTGCCGCCAGCTGGATCGCCGCACGTCTTGGCATCCCGGTCTGCGTCACCCATCAAACCGATTACAACAGTCTGGTCAATCTTTACTGGCGCGGCGCGTTGGCCAGTGTCGCCCGGACGCTGCTTGGCTGGCTGAATCGCTGGATGTTCCGTCGAGCCGCTTCTGTGGCCACCATCAGTGATCCAATGCTGGAGCAGTTGCGCGCACTCGGTATCGTCAACCCGCATCTGGTCGGCACGCCACTGGCGCCACAATTTATCCGGAAGCCGGTAACGGCGCCGCACCGCGGGATCCGTAAAGTTTTGTTTGTCGGTCGTCTTGCTGCCGAGAAAAATCTGGATCAGTTTCTCGCTTTGTCAAAAGTCAGGCCGGATCTGCATTTCACTGTTGCCGGCGACGGGCCGTTGCGGCCTATGGTCGAACGCCATGCAGGGATGCAGAATAATTTGCGCTTTCTCGGCTGGTGCGCCCGCGACCGGGTGGTCGAGTTGGTGGATGAACACGACCTGTTGATTCTGCCATCGGCAGTGGAAGCGTTCGGCACCGTGGCGCTGGAAGCTATGGCGCGTCGGCGTCTGGTGATGGTGACGCCGGCTTGCGGCATCAATAACTGGCCGGAGCTGGCGGCGGGTCTGTTTGTCATGCATGCCGGCGAACACCCGCAGCAGGCACTGAAGCGCCTGGAGCAACTTCCGGTGACCGCACACTGGCAGATGGCCGCTGAGGGTGAGCGGGCAGCACGGGCCATCAATGAACAGTGCCTGGGGCAATGGTCACAGGTGCTGCGTATTGCTGCATGCCAGGCGGCGCATATGCCCAGGCCCCTGCCTTCGCCGGTGTTTGCCCTGCTGCGCCGGCTTGCTTCCACGTCTGGCGTCTGATGCGGGCGCTGCTATCGATTCACGATGTCATGCCATCGTCGCGAGCGGCGGTCAGCGCCATGCTGACACAGTTGTTTGTCTCGGTGCCGTTACTGCGTCCGCAGGACATTACCCTGCTGGTGGTGCCGGGACAGCACTGGTCAGACGATGATCTGGACTGGTTGCGTCGCATGGCAGCCAAAGGCCACCCGCTCGCCGGGCATGGCTGGTGTCATCAGGCAGTTGAACGGCGCTCACTGTTTCATCGTCTGCATAGCGCCCTGTTGTCGCGTGATGCAGCTGAACACCTGTCGCGGCCGGAGCATGAACTGGTGGCGCTGGTGCTGCGCTGTTATGCCTGGTTCGAGCAGCATCAACTGCCGATAGGGCCGCTATATGTGCCGCCGGCATGGGCGCTGGGGCCAATTGGCAGGCAAGCGCGGATGTCACTGCCTTTCACCTTGCTGGAAACGCTTTCCGGTGTTGAGGGTGTGCGTTGTGGCAGCCAGCATGTGCTGCCACTGGCGGGCTACGAAGCAGATAATCATTGGCGGGCAGAACTGCTGGCGTTCAGTAACCGGTTGAACTGGCAGTGGGCGAGGCGCAGTGGACGGGCGGTGCGAATCGGCCTGCACCCGTTTGACCTGGAGTATCTGCTGGCCGATCACATTGTTGGTGATTTGAATCAAGTGACGCAGTTCTGTGATTACGCCGGCCTGAGAGGCGGCGAATAACCTGGAGCGGCCGATCGGCCGCGAAAGGCTTTCGCCGTCGATCGACGGCTCCTACGGGTTGCCGCCCTTATCAAGATGACCGAGATCGCGCTCCGGGAACAGCACATCGCGAACCCGGCGTTTCAGTTCGGCAATGTCGGGGAAGCCGCCATCTCGCTTGCGTTCCCAGATCAGTTGATCGCCGGCATGAATTTCGAAGATCCCGCCACTGCCAGGTTCCAGGCTGACCCGCTGCAGGTCGTCACCGAAACTGCTGAGCAGTTCCTGTGCCATCCAGCCGGCGCGCAGCAGCCAGTTGCACTGGCGACAGTAACGAATCCGGATTTCAGCGGCGGGCAAGCTGGCGGTCATGGAATTTTCCAAGCAGTAGCAGCGCGGTGATGGCGCCGATCAGGGCCATAAACATGTCCGACTGGGTGTCCCAGACATAACCCTGGGTGCCGAGAAAGGATTCTGCGGCTTCTTCGCTCAGCAACGCGACCCACCATTCGATCAGTTCATAGGCGGCACTGATGCCGAGCACGCTGAGCGTGATCAGGGCAAAGCGCCAGCCTTTGTCAGCGACCACATCGAGCCGGATGAACAATTCCCGCGCCACCATCGCCGGAACGAATCCCTGCGCCAGATGGCCGAGTTTGTCGTAATTGTTACGCGACCAGCCGAGCAGTTCCGATACCCAGTCGCCGGCGGGCACCAGTGCGTAGGTGTATTTGCCGCCGACCATCAGAATGATGCAGTGCAGCAGAATCAGTACGTAGAGCAATGGCGTCAGCGGAAAACGTCGCCGGGTGGAGAACAGAATGGCCCAGGCCAGCAGCGCGGGAAATACTTCGAGCACCCAGGTGGCCCGGTCAAAGGGCTGCCAGCCTGACCAGATCAGGACCAGCCAGAACAACCCCTGCCAGATCAGGTTCATGGTGTGGTGATGTTACCGCTGAGGAAGTTCAGCAGTTTGTCATCGGCGAGCAACTGACGCAGGGCCCGGTTCAGCACTTCATTCAGCATCATCTGATTGCGCGTTGCGGTCGGTGTCAGCGGCTGCTCGTAGGTGTTGCCGGCGCGGTAAACGCCGCGGAACTCATCGCCGCGATTATTGCGCGCCAGTGCATGCAGTTCGGTTTTCACTTCAACCCGGTTCACCACTGAGCCTTCTTCCGGCACATAGCTGAACTCGACCACGCGGACTTCCAGTTCGCTACTGCCGGCAACCGGGTTGTAGGCGTTGAAGCCCTGCTGCTGCAGGCCCTGACGCACCGCCAGAGTGATGGCGCCGGGCATGTCGTTGGCCGGGCGAATCAGGCTGGTGTCACCATAGACGCCGCCGCGGGTGCCAAACGCCGGGCTGTTGCGCTGATCGGTAGTGGTGATGCTGACAGGTTCATTATTGCCGACGTTGCGGGTTACGGTTTCCGGCTTCGGTACGATATCAATCATCTGCGGACTCAGGGCGCAGGCAGACAGGCTGGTGACAAGCAGGGCGGTGCAGTAAAGGCGGATCATCGGTTTCTCCTCATTCCGGTCATTCCGGCGAACAGCTCACGGGGTGGTCGTTATGGCCACCATGATGGTCATCAGAAATGACGGCTTACAGCTTCGCGGGCCAGTGCTTCCAGGCTCTCACGGTACGGCGATGCTGGCAGTTCGACCAGCGCCGCCAGCGCCAGTTCGGTCTGCTTGCGAGCCTGGGCCATGGTGTAGTCGAGGCCGCCACTGCTGCGGACCACAGCAAGAATCTCGTCGAGGTGGTCAAGGCCGCCCTTGAGGATGGTGTTGCGGATCATCGCTGACTGCTCCGGCGGCCCCTCGCGCATGGCGTGGATCAGCGGCAGGGTTGGCTTGCCCTCGGCGAGATCATCACCGACATTCTTGCCCAGCTCGCCGGCATCGCCGACGTAATCAAGCACATCGTCAACCAGCTGGAAAGCAATGCCAAGGTGACGACCGTAGGCGGCGAGTTTCTCGCGCAGCTCCGGGTGCTCACCACCCAGGCCAAGAACGGCGCCGGTTTCAGCGGCCGATTCGAACATCTTCGCGGTCTTGTGGTGGATCACCCGCATGTAGCGTTCTTCCGTGGTGGCCGGATCACGACAGTTGATCAGCTGCAGCACTTCGCCTTCGGAGATGATGTTGGTGCTGTCGGCGAGGATGTCCATCAGGGCCAGATCGCCGACCTCGACCACCAGCTGGAATGCCCGCGAGATCAGAAAATCCCCCACCAGTACGCTGGCGGCGTTGCCCCAGACCGCGTTCACGGTGGGCCGGCCCCGGCGCAGGCTGGATTCGTCGACGACGTCGTCGTGGAGCAGGGTGGCGGTGTGCAGGAATTCGATGATGGCGGCCACATGGATGTGCTTGTCGCCCTGATAGCCGCAGGCCCGGGCAGCCAGCACCGCCACCAGCGGGCGCAGGCGCTTGCCGCCGGAGCTGACGATATACTCGCCGACCTCGCGGATCATCGGCACATTGGTGTTCAGGCGGTCGGTGATGAACTGGTTGACCGCGGCAAAGTCGTCAGCGACGACGGCGTACAGATCTTTGAAATCCATGGGGGCTTCCGGCTTGGGTGCGGCAATGCTAACAGGGGAGGGGGGCGCGTCAAGGTGAACAGTGGCCTAAATCCCGTTGCCTTCGGGGTGGCGGATGGCCTACAATCCGCGCCCCTGAACTCAATCGTCGCCGTGGCTCGGCAAGTGACCAGCGCCTGTAATCGGCCAGGTCCGCCACCGGGGGCTCTGTAAGGAAAGTGCTATGTACGCAGTAATCAAGACCGGTGGCAAGCAGTACCGGGTAGAGCAGGGCGACGTCCTGCGCATTGAAAAGCTTGAAGTGGGCACTGGCGAAAACGTCGATTTTGACGAAGTTCTGCTGGTGGCTGATGGCGACAAGATCAACGTGGGCCAGCCGCTGATTTCCGGCGCCAAGGTTACCGCCGAGGTGATGTCCCAGGGTCGTCACGACAAGATCCGCATCATGAAGTTTCGTCGCCGCAAGCACTACCGTCGCCAGGCTGGCCACCGCCAGTGGTTTACGGAAGTGAAAATTACCGGCATCCAGGCCTGATCGGCGATTCGACGGAGGATTTGAACAATGGCACATAAAAAAGCCGCGGGCTCAAGCCGCAACGGTCGCGATTCAGAAAGTAAACGCCTTGGCGTCAAGCGTTTTGGCGGCCAGCTGGTTAGCGCCGGTGAAATCATCGTGCGTCAGCGTGGTACCCAGTTTCATTCTGGTGTGAACACCGGCATCGGCCGTGACCACACCATCTTCGCCACCGCCACTGGCCGGGTGAAGTTTGAAGTCAAGGGCCCGCAAAGCCGCAAGTTCGTTACCATCGAACCGGTTGCCTGACACCCGGTTGAAGAAAGTCGAAAGCCCCGTCAGGATTTCCTGACGGGGCTTTTTCGTATCAGACAGTTCTATTGCACAGCGTAGCGGAAGAAAAAATGAAGTTCGTAGATGAAGCAGTCATTGAAGTACACGCCGGCAAGGGCGGCGATGGCTGCGTCAGCTTCCGTCGCGAGAAGTCGATTGAATACGGCGGTCCCGATGGCGGTGACGGCGGTGCCGGTGGCTCGGTACTGGTTGAGGCCGACAGCAATCTGAATACGCTGGTGGATTACCGCTATGAGCGTATTTTTCGCGCCAGTGGCGGTGAGGCCGGTCATGGCCGCCAGTGCTCCGGCAAGTCATCCGAGGACATCCTGCTGCGTGTGCCGGTTGGTACCACGGTAGTTGAAATAGACACCGATGAGGTGCTGGCGGATCTGACCAAAGATGGCGAGCGCGTTATGGTGGCCAAAGGTGGTCGCGGCGGTCTGGGCAATACCCATTTCAAAAGCAGCACCAACCGTGCCCCACGCAAGGCCACCAAAGGCACGCCGGGTGAGTCGCGTAATTTGCGTCTGGAATTGAAAGTGCTGGCTGATGTCGGCTTGCTTGGTATGCCCAATGCCGGCAAAAGCACCCTGATTCGCTCGGTGTCTGCGGCCAAGCCGAAAGTGGCGGATTACCCCTTTACTACGCTGGTGCCGAATCTTGGCGTGGTCAAGGTCGACAAGTATCGCAGTTTCGTTATGGCCGATATCCCCGGCCTGATCGAAGGTGCGGCGGAAGGTGCTGGTCTGGGTATTCGCTTTCTAAAGCATCTGGCCCGTACCCGCTTGCTGTTGCATGTGGTCGACATTGCCCCGGCTGATGAAAGTGATCCGGTCGCGGCCATTGTCGCGATTGCCCATGAGCTGGAAAAATTCTCGCCAGCGCTGGCCGAGCAGGA
>JBECKT010000037.1:0-2518 GCA_040235405.1 Alcanivoracaceae bacterium | reverse complement strand
TGCACAGGTGCTCCTTGGCTGAAAGCCTCATCATAGCAGTGTTGATTGTTAAGGAAGCCCTGAATAACCCGGAGCGGTCGATCGACCGCGATACGCTCGGGAAAATCGCGGCCGATCGGCCGCTCCTTGTATCTCTCCCCGGGCGCTGGTTAGCTACCAGCGCTTCGGGTCGGAAGGAAGCCTGTGCCGCTCCTGAGGGCTTAGACCCTGCGACGTAGATCAGGCTCCGACCCATTCTCTCAACCCTGAACGGTATCCGGGCTCTCCCCTTAGCGGGATGAAGCCGCATAGACAAGGCGAGGAATGGAGAGATGGCTTTTATTGGCATCGATGTGAGCAAAGAGAAGTTGGATGTGCTGTGGCTGCGCCAGAGCGCGCCCCAGAAAGTAAAAACCCGCGTGTTCCGCAACCACCGCCCGTTGCTCAAAGAAGTGGTGCAGTGGCTGCTCAAGCAGACTGGCGAAGCACCGGAAGACACCCATGTGGTGATGGAGGCGACCAGCATCTATCACGAGAATCTGGCGTACGCGCTGCACGCAGCCGGGTTCCGGGTGTACGTGGCCAACCCGGCCCGGGTAAAGGAGTTCGCCCGCAGCGAAGGCGTGCTCAACAAGACGGACAAGAAGGACTCGCTGGTGCTGGCTCTTTACGCGCAGGAGAAGCATGCGCGACTGACGCTGTGGCAGCCGGAGGCAAAAGAAATCAGGCAGTTGCGATCTCTGATGGCGCGTCTGGAGGCACTGGAAAAGGATCTTCAGCGTGAAAAGAACCGGCACGAAAAGGCGCTGGCCACCGACACCAGCGAGCGTGTTATGGCCTCTATCGAAGACATGATCGCTGCGCTGGAAGCAGAGATCCGCAAGCTCAAGGATGACATCGACAACCACATCAACGGGCACCCGATACTGAAGAATGATCGGGAGCTGCTGAAGAGCATTCCAGGCGTTGCCGAGGTATGTTCGATCCAGCTGCTTGCGTTACTGCGCAGCAGGGACTTCACCTCTGCCCGAGAGTGCGCGGCCTTCATTGGTGTAGTCCCGGTGCAGGTGGAATCTGGCAGCTCAATACGCCGGCAGGCCAGGATCAGCAAGGCCGGACGGAGCAGTATCCGTCAGAAGCTGTACATGGCGGCGGTGACAGCCTGCCAATACAACCCGGACATCCGCGCGCTGAAAAGGCGGATGCAAGCGAAAGGAAAAGCAGGGATGGCCATTGTGGTGGCCGCCATGCGGAAGTTGGTGCACATCGCCTTCGGCGTGTTGAAGCATCAGCAAGGATACATACCGCAGGCCTCATGAGAGGGCTTGCGGTATGTTAGGGGAGACGGTATCTACATGAGACCGCGCTCCTGCGAGTGGCATTGCCTCTTGAGGTGGCAACGGCAACAATGGCCCGGTCACTCCGGAGCTTGTTATGATCTCTGCCCGCCGCCGCCATCTGGTTTTTTCGCTGGTGATGTCCTGCTTTATGTCGCTGCTGATGTCTGCGGTGATCACCCTGATCAACACCGGCATGGATATGCAGTTTCCACTGCGCTGGCTGAAGGCATGGATCGTTGCCTGGGCGGTGGCATTTCCGTTGATCAGCTTTATTGCGCCGCTGTCGAACCGCGTTACCGACCGGCTGATGAAAATGCTCGACCGCAACAAGCAGGAGGCATCGTGAAACCGCTCAGGATTGCACTGGCGCTGATCATCGCCGGCCTCGCCTCGTTGGGGCCGGACGATCCATCTGCCCGCGCCGGCGTGGCCCTGTTCGCCCTGGCCGGCACGCTCTGGCTCACCGAAGCAATCTCTCTGACTTACACTGCGCTGCTGATTCCGCTGATCGGCGTGGCCCTCGGGCTGGCCGACGTCAACACCGCATTGCGCGGCTTTGCCCACCCCGTTATCGGCCTGTTTCTTGGCGGCTTTGCACTGGCTGCTGCTCTATCTGCACACGGCATTGATCGCTGGCTGGCAAACCGGCTGATGCGACTGGCGCGTGGCCATGCGCTTGGTGCGGCGTTGCTGCTGGCACTGGCAACATCACTTTTATCCATGTGGATCAGCAACACTGCAGCAGCGGCAATGATGCTGCCGATTGCGCTGGGCTTGTCGGTGCCGCTGGCGGCGAAATATCCGCGCTATCAACTGTTTGTCCTGCTTGGTCTGGCCTGGGGCGCCAATATCGGCGGTATTGCCACACTGGTGGGCAGCCCGCCCAATGCCATTACCGCCGCAGCACTGGGCTGGGGCTTTGATGACTGGCTGAAAATCGGCATGCCGGTTTATGCATTGCTGTTTCCGCTGGCGCTGCTGGTGCTGTGGCTAACGGTGAAGCCGGAGCAGGACCTGCCCAACGTACGCAGCGGCGAAGCCATCGCTTTTCCGCTACACCGCGCCGCCTTGCTGACGGTAGCCATTTTTCTGGTAACCGTGACGCTCTGGGTATTTGGCAAACCGCTCGCCGAGCTGCTCGGCATCAGCAAGGATTTCGATACCTGGGTGGCGCTGCTCGCCATCGCCCTGCTCGGCGT
>JBECKT010000011.1:0-25701 GCA_040235405.1 Alcanivoracaceae bacterium | reverse complement strand
GCAATTTTTCCAGCGCCACATCCACCAACAGCTCGGTATCCGGGCGCGGGATCAGGGTATCCGCCGAGACCAGAAACTCATGGCCATAAAACTCGCGCCGGCCGAGCAGGTAGGCCACCGGCTCACCACTGACGCGACGTGTCAAAAGCTGGTGAAACTGTGCTGCCGGTAACTCGTCGACTTCCTGTTCCGGCCAGGTAAACAGAAAACTGCGCGGCTTGCCCAGCACATGACAAAGCAGTAATTCCGCATCCACTGCCGGGCTGTCGCTATCCTGCAAACTTTTTCTCGCCTCGGCGAGCAACCCGGCGACGCTGGTCACGCCGCACCGTCCGCCAGCGCCGCCAGCTGCTCGGCCTGGTGTTCGCTCTGCAACGCCGCCAGCACTTCGTCAAGATCGCCCTGAACAATTTCATCAAGCCGGTACAGGGTCAGGTTGATGCGATGGTCGGTCAGCCGCCCCTGCGGAAAATTGTAGGTGCGAATCCGCTCGGAACGGTCCCCGGAACCGACCAGCGATTTGCGTGTTGCCGATTGTTCCTGATGGCGTTTGCGTTCGCGCTCGTCATACAGTCTGGCCGCCAGCCACGACATCGCCCTGGCCTTGTTCTTGTGCTGGCTGCGCTCTTCCTGACACTCCACCACCACGCCGGTGGGAATGTGGGTAATACGCACCGCAGAATCCGTGGTGTTAACGTGCTGACCGCCAGCGCCGGAGGAGCGGTAAGTATCAATGCGCAGATCTTCATTGCGGATCTCGATATCACCAAGATCGTCCGCCTCCGCCATCACGGCTACCGTGCAGGCGGAGGTATGAATCCGCCCTTGCGATTCGGTCGCCGGCACACGCTGGACCCGATGGGCGCCGGATTCGAACTTCAGCTTTGAATACACGCCCTGGCCATGGATGCGGGAAATGATTTCCTTGTAGCCGCCATGCTCGCCTTCGCTGGCGCTGACAACTTCTACCCGCCAGCCCTGCCGGTCGGCATAGCGTGAATACATCCGGAACAGATCGCCGGCAAAAATCGCTGCCTCATCACCGCCGGTGCCAGCACGAATTTCGAGAAACACATTGGCATTGTCACGCGGATCCGTCGGCAGCATCAGACGCTGCAATTCCTGTTCGAACTGCTCGGCCCGGCCCTGCGCCGCCGCCAGTTCATCCTCGCCCATGGCGCGCATTTCCGGGTCGCTATCGGCCAGCATCAGTTGTGCCGCTTCGCTGTCCTGCCGGGCCTGATGCCATTGACGATGGCAGGCCACCACCGGTTCCAGCTCGGCATACTCACGGGAATATTCGCGGAAACGGTTCTGGTTACTGATTACCGAGGCATCGGACAACAGCGCCGACAATTCCTCGTGACGCTCCACCAATCGGTCGAGTTTCTGCTTGAGGCGCGGAGTCATGACTATTCTTCAGGTTGGCGGGCGGGAGTATCTTCGCTGACGGAATCATCCAGCAGGATTTCACGGGCGATGCGCAGGGCATCCTCTCTTTTTTCTGCGGCAAGGCGGCGCAGCTGCACACTGGGTGCATGCAGGATCTTGTTGATCAGGCTTTGCTGGAAGCGTTGCATCACTTCTGCGGGATCCTGCCCGGCTTCCAGCTGACGCAGGGCACGTTGCAGCTCGGCCCCGGCATGCAGCTGTATTTTTTCCCGATAAGCCTTGACGGTATCCACCGCATCGAGCTCACGGGATTCACGTTCGTGGCGCAGCAGCGCCTCGTCAATCAGCTTTTCCGCTTCCCGGGCAGCATCACGGCGCTGACGCACATTGCTCTCGATCGCTTCATGGAGATCGTCAACGGTATACAGGTAAACATCACCAAGCTTGCCAACTTCCGGTTCGATATCACGCGGCACGGCAATGTCGACCATAAACATGGGCCGGTGCCGACGTTTTTTCAGGGCCCGCTCGACCACACCCTTGCCCAGCACCGGCACCGGGCTGGCAGTGCAGCTGATAATGATGTCGGCGTGTTCCAGCGCGCCGGGCAGTTCTTCCAGGGTAATCGCCCGACCACCGATTTCTTCCGCCAGCACCTGGCCGCGTGCCAGCGTCCGGTTGGCCACCACCAGCTCCGCCACCTGCTGCTCTTTCAGATGGCGGGCCACCAGCGTCACCATTTCCCCGGCACCGATCAGCAACGCCCGGGAGGTCGACAGGTCAGCAAAGATATGCCGGGCAAAGGATACCGCCGCGTAGGCAACCGACACCGGATGGGTGCCAATACCGGTGTCGGTACGAATCCGCTTCGCCACCGCAAACACCTGCTGGAAATAACGCGCCAGCCGGGCACCGAGCACACCGCTGTCATTGGCATGGGAATAGGCATCACGCATCTGGCCGAGAATCTGCGGCTCGCCCAGTACCAGCGAATCAAGCCCGCCGGCCACCCGCATCATATGGCGCAGAGCATCCTGATCGCGGTACTGGTACATGGCCCGACGCAGGGTGGCATCGGGCAGTTGCTGGTGACGCGCCAGCCAGCCGGCCAGATCCGGCGAGATTCCTTCCGCCAGACAGTAGATCTCGGTGCGATTGCAGGTCGACAGCACCGCCACTTCCTGCACACCGGGCTGCTGGCGCAGCTCGCGCAGCGCCACGTCCAGTGCCGCACCGGTCAGCGACACCCGCTCACGCAGCGCAACATCGGCGGTGGTGTGGTTAAGACCCGCTGTCAGTAATTCCATAAACAGGATTATTCATCGGCGCGCAGGCAGGGGCGAGCATTTTGCGGCAATCCCCCCCCTGAAACAATGGAACCGGATGGCAATAGGCCTGTCAGGGACCCTGACCCATGTGCCATGATTGGCCCCTGCTAACCTGCCAGCCGAGATGATGACCAATCCGATGTTTTCGTTGCCTTTTCCGCGACGCCTGACGGCACTGTCGATAGCCCTGCTGGTGCTGGCCGGCTGCGCCAGCCGCCCTGAAGCGCAGCCGCAGCCGGAACCTGCGCCGGAACCGGCACAGACCGAGCCCACCTACAGCGCTGAAACCCTTGCTGACCTGCTGGTTGCCGAGGTCTCGGCCCAGCGCAATGTCCTTGGCGTCACGCTCGGCTATTACGGCCGCGAAGCGGTTCGCCAGCGAGACCCCGCAATAGCCGAGCAGGCTGCCCGGCTGGCGGCCTATCTGGATGATCCGCTATTGACCATTGAACTGGGCGAAATCTGGCTGGCCGGTGAACCGGACAGTGCCGAGGCCCATGAACTGCTGACCATTGCCCGTATCCAGACCGGTGATGTAGAGGGTGCTGCAGAACATATCGATGTGCTGCTGAATCAGCACCCCGAACAGGCCCTGATGCGGCTGATCGGTCAGGCCCGCGGGCTCGACAGCGACGGCAACGTGGCCCTGCTTGAGGCACTGGCCAGCCTGACCGACCGTCACCCGGGTCAGGCGCCACTCTGGTATGCCCGTGCCCTGCATCTTCAGCAACAGGACCAGCTGGAGGCAGCGCTGGCGGCCTGTGAAAAGGCCCTGAGCGAGAACAAACAGCACGAGGACGCTCTGTTGCTGAAAGCGCGCCTGCTGTATCAGCTCGACCGCAAGCCACAGGCCTGGAAACACCTGACCGGCCTGCTCAAACGCTACCCCGACGCCAAGCGCGTTCGGGTGCTGTACGTACGACTGCTGCTGGAAGATGGCCGCCGCAAGGAAGCCAGTGAGCAACTGGCGATCCTCGCCGAACGCCACCCGGATGATCAGGAACTGCGTTTCTCGCTGGCGCTTTTCGGCATGGAACAGGGTGCCCGCGATGAAGCCAGCGAGACCTTGAAGGCCCTGTTGGAAGAAGGCTTCCGCCCGGATGACATGCATCTGTATCTGGCCCGGGCAGCGGAAATGGACAAGGACCCGAACGCCGCGATCGAACATTACCTGCAGGTTGGTGCCGGCGAGTCGCAACTGCGCGCCCGGGTACAGGCTGCCCGGCTGCTTTTCCAGACCCGTCAGGATGCCCGTGCCGCCGCGCTGCTGGCCGAGTTACGCGACCAATACCCGGATCAAATACCAGCGCTTTATGCCGCCGAGGCGGAGATGCTGAGTCAGCGTCAGGATTATTTGCCGTCAATGGCACTGTTAAACAGCGCTCTGGCCGAGTTCCCGAATGACACCGACCTGCTTTATGCCCGCGCCATGACGGCGGAAAAACTTGGCAATATTGATCAGCTGGAAGTCGACCTCCGGCGCATGCTGGAGCTGCGACCGGATGACCCGGTGGCGCTGAACGCCCTTGGATACACACTGGCGGATCGCACCGACCGCCATCAGGAGGCGCTACGCTATATCAGCCAGGCGCTGGAACAGCGGCCAGGCGACCCGGCGGTGATGGACAGCATGGGCTGGGTGCTTTATCGCCTCGGCCGCCCGGACGAGGCCCTGCCACACCTGCAGCAAGCCTGGGAGCTGTTCCCCGACCCGGAAGTTGCCAGCCACCTCGGCGAAGTACTCTGGGTACTCGGCCAACAGGACGAGGCACGCAAGGTCTGGCGTGACGCCATGCAGCGCAAGCCCGATAACGAGCTGGTTCCAGCGGTGGTCGAACGGCTGACCGGCTCGCCGGCGCCATGATCAGACTGTCACTGGTTGCGCTGATGCTGCTGCTCGGCGCCTGCCAGACTCGCCCCCCGGTCGGCCCCCTGCCGGACAGCGTCGCCACCCTGCAGAACTGGAACCTGTCCGGCCGGCTCGGCTATCGCGCCGGCAACGACGGTGGCTCGGCAAGCATTGACTGGCGCCAGCGCCATCCCGAGGGGGAAATCCATTTCTCCGGTCCGGTCGGCATTGGCAGTGCCCGACTGTTCTGGGCACCGGGTAGTGCAGAGCTGGATACCGGCAAGGAGCAGCTGAGCGCCGCCAGCAGCGCCGAGCTGGCCTGGCGGCTGACCGGCCTGTGGTTGCCGGTGGAGGCCCTGCAATTCTGGGTCCGCGGCCTGCCCTGGCCGGATGCCCCCGGCGAGGAGCAGCGTAACGAGCTCGGCCAGTTAACCGCACTTCAGCAACTTGGCTGGTCCCTGACCTTTTCCGACTATCTGCCCAGCGGCGAACTGGCGCTGCCACAACGCATCCGCGCCAGCCATGACGACCAGCGCTTCACCCTGGTGATCCGCAAATGGGAGCCGCTGCCGTGAGTTTCAGCCTGCCGGCACCGGCAAAACTGAACCTGTTCCTGCATATCACCGGCCGCCGCGCTGATGGCTACCACACCCTGCAAACCGTATTTGCCCTGCTGGATAGTGGCGACACCCTGCATTTTTCACCAGCGGAGCAACTGACACTGGAAGCGCCAGCGGAACTCGGCGGCGACAACAATCTGATAATGCGTGCAGCGCGCGCGCTGCAGGCCGCCACCGGCTGCCAACAGGGGGCCGCGATCAGGCTTGATAAACGGCTGCCGGCGGGTGGCGGGCTTGGTGGTGGCTCCAGCGACGCTGCCACTGCCCTGCTCGGTCTCAACCACCTGTGGCGGTTGCAGCTTGGCATTGATGAACTGGCCAGGATCGGCCTGACCCTCGGTGCCGATGTTCCGGTATTCGTCCGTGGCCACAGCGCCTGGGCCGAAGGGGTCGGCGAGCAATTGCAGCCGCTTGATCTGCCCGCACAAATCCATGTTGTCGTCCATCCCGGCGTAAGTGTTTCAACCGCCGCAATTTTCGCCGATCCGCAATTGACAAGGCATACCCCCGAAAGTAGAGTAGCGGCCTTTCTTGGACCGGGTGCGGAGACTCTCTTCCGCAACGATTGCGAACCGGTTGTCACGCGGCTTTTTCCCGATATTCGCGAGGCACTGGACTGGCTCAGAAAGCAGACGGGTAACGCCCGACTGACCGGCACCGGCGCATGTATTTTTGCCCGCGTCGCCGACCAGCAACAAGGTGAAGACGTGCTTCGCCGATTGCCATCCGCATGGCAAGGTTTCGTGGCCCGCAGTGTGAATGAATCGCCCGCCCATGTAGCGCTGGCGCAACTGCGGAACACAGCAAGGTAAGTGTTGGGGTGTCGCCAAGTTGGTAAGGCAACGGGTTTTGATCCCGTCATTCCCAGGTTCGAGTCCTGGCACCCCAGCCAATTTTTTTCTCGCCGATTGATTTCCTGCACATCGCTGACGTCAGCACTGACGAAACCAGGAGACACCTGTGTCCAAGCTCGTGGTCTTTACCGGCAACGCCACCCCCGAACTTGCCCGCGCCATGGTGCGCCACCTGAACATCCCCCTCGGCGCCGCCGACGTCGGCACTTTCAGTGACGGCGAAGTGTCCATCGAAATTCATGAAAACGTGCGCGGCAAGGATGTGTTTATTGTCCAGTCCACCTGCGCACCGACCAACGATAACCTGATGGAACTGGTAGTAATGGCCGACGCCCTGCGTCGCTCCTCCGCCGGCCGCATCACTGCCGTGGTGCCCTACTTCGGCTATTCGCGCCAGGATCGTCGGGTGCGCTCGGCACGCGTACCGATCACCGCCAAGGTTGTTGCCGACATGATTACCGGCGTGGGTGTTGACCGCGTGGTAACGGTGGATCTGCACGCTGATCAGATTCAGGGCTTCTTTGATATTCCGGTGGATAACGTTTACGCCACCCCGCTGATCGTTGCCGATATCGAACGGCAGAACTATGACGACCTGATGGTGGTATCACCGGACGTCGGCGGTGTAGTTCGGGCCCGGGCACTGGCCAAGCAGCTGGACGACGCCGATCTGGCGATCATCGACAAGCGCCGGCCGAAAGCGAACGAATCGCAGGTCATGCACATCATCGGTGAAGTGGAAGGCCGCAGCTGCGTGATCGTCGACGATATGGTCGACACCGCCGGCACCCTGTGCAAGGCGGCTCAAGCCCTGAAAGAACACGGCGCCAAGAAAGTGATTGCCTACTGTACCCACCCGATCCTGTCTGGTCCGGCCATCGACAACATCAGCAAGTCGTCGCTGGATCAGCTGGTGGTCACCGACACGGTACCGCTGTCCGAGGCGGCCAGGGCCACCGGCCGCATCCGCGTGCTGTCGCTGGCGCCGATGCTGGCCGAGACCATCCGCCGCATCAACAACGAAGAGTCGCTGTCGGCGATGTTTGACCGGCTGGAGCTGATCTGACCGCTCTGCCAGACCGATAAGAAGGCCGCCTGTTATGGCGGCCTTTTTTGTTTGCCCGTTGTATGCCCGTTATTGATCGCAGTGAACGTCCCGGCCAGAGAGGCTGCAAGCACCTCCCGGGACCCGCCGTGAATCCATCCCTGGAGGCTTGCGTTCGGCATCCATGCCTCACACAGTCCCGGGAGGTGCTTGCAGCCTCTCTGGCCTCACTCATTACTGTTTCCCCGGCGCTGCAGAAAAAGCAGATGCGAGGCCCCATCCGTTTTCGGGCCTTTCCGGGACCCTCGGAGCCAGGGATGGCGGAGAGGAGCTACAGGGACGTACTTGCCGCGTGTCCCGGAAAGGCCCGAAAACGGATGGGGCCGGCGAGGATCACTACAATCCCTCTCGCCACTCCGACAACAGCACCGACAGTGGATTTCAGACCGGGATTCGCCCATAATCGCGCCCCCGCGAGCCCTTCCGGCTGGCGGGCCGTATGCAGTTCTGGTCGCGGATTGCAGCGGAACATGACCTTTTGGAGAGTCCCATGAGCAACGAATTTACCCTGAATGCCGAGGCCCGTGCCGACGCCGGGAAAGGTGCGAGCCGCCGCCTGCGTCATACCGCACGTATCCCGGGCATCATCTACGGTGGTGAGACAGCACCGGAAATGATCAGCATCGAGACCCGCGAGCTGGTCAAGGCGCTGGAAAACGAAGCCTTCTACAGCCATATCCTGACCATCAATGTGGGCGGCAAGAAAGAGCAGGCCGTTATCCGTGACCTGCAGCGCCACCCGGCCAAGGGTTTCCCGATGCACGCAGACTTCCTGCGCGTCGACAAGACCCACAAGATCACCATGATGGTTCCGGTTCACTTCCTGAACGAAGACAAGTGCACTGGCGTGAAGAACGAAGGCGGCGAAATCCAGCACAACCTGGCTGAAGTTGAAGTCAGCTGTCTGCCGCAGAACCTGCCGGAATTTCTTGAAGTCGACATGACCGACATCAAGCTGAACCAGATCGTTCACCTGTCCGACATCAAACTGCCAAAAGGCGTTGAACTGGTCCAGCTGGCCCACCAGCACGACCTGCCGATAGTAGCAGTACACGCCAAGAAAGGCGCCACCGCAGATGACGAAGCTGCCGGCGAAGGCGAAGGCGAGCCAGAAGCCTGATAGCTGTTTGTTAAGTCATAGAGGGATCTGACGTTGTGGCGGAACCGGTTCTGTTAATCGTTGGCCTGGGCAATCCGGGCCGCGAGTACGAGGACACCCGCCACAACGCCGGCGCCTGGTACGTCAACGCCCTTGCGCGCAGCCGGGGCGTTTCGCTTTCTGAAGACAGGAAATATTCCGGCCTCACCGGCACCTTCAGTTTTGAGGGAAATCAGGTGCGCCTGCTGATCCCCACCACCTACATGAATCGCAGTGGTCAGGCGACCTCGGCGCTGGCGAATTTTTTCAAGATTCCGACCCCGCAGATGCTGGTGGCACACGATGAACTCGACCTTGCCCCGGGCACCGTTCGCCTGAAAATCGGCGGCGGCCACGGTGGCCACAACGGCCTGCGCGATATCGTCAGCTGTCACGCTAATCAGAACAATTTCATTCGCCTGCGTGTGGGCATCGGCCATCCCGGCAACGCCGCCATGGTGACGCCACACGTGCTCGGCAAGCCGCCCGCCGCAGACC
Source organism: Alcanivoracaceae bacterium (assembly GCA_040235405.1). Classification (GTDB taxonomy): domain Bacteria; phylum Pseudomonadota; class Gammaproteobacteria; order Pseudomonadales; family Alcanivoracaceae; genus PGZG01. Next base: position 16,917 of record JBECKT010000011.1, on the reverse strand, counting down.
GGGAAAAAATCGAACGTGCGATTGATGAAGCGGTGAGCTACAGCGCCGACATCCTGCGCGGCGACATCAACCGGGTGATGAACAGCCTGAACGGCTTCAAGGCCTGACGCGACCATTCCGGTAGCGGCGCACCTGAAGGCCGTAACGATCGAACCTCCATATCAGGATCCGATAAATCTCACACCAACAATCCCCCCAAACCAGACAAAATTTCCCTTCGACAACAGAAAAAATCACAGGCACACTCGAAGTCGTGGCACAAAGCCACATCCCATTCCGATGACGAGGAACGCAGCGTGAGCGAACCACTCGATCTGGACCCGGAAGACCTGCTCGGCACCATCGAACAAGTGGAAGAAACCCTGACCATCATGACCACCGTGGTCAGCCAGCTGAAAGAACAACTCATGGAACAACTCGGCGTCGTCGACAGCCGCGACATGAGCGTCGAGGAATTCCTCGAGTTCTGCGAAAACAGCGACGGCGTGCTGCACTGACCAGCACCCGCTAAAGGCCGCCCTCCGGCGGCCGGACGAACGCAGCGCAGAGCGCCTGCTCAAGCTGCAGCATGTGCCCCGAGGGTGCATGGATCTGTCTCCCCCGGAAAAACCACATACCCACTCGTCGTCATACCATTTGTCAATACATCACATCGGCACGCGCTGGTTTCACACCGGCGAGAAAGGTCTATAGTGAGGAACCATGTTTCCCAGCTGATGGAGCCTGTAATGAAAGCCTCGGACCTGTTTGTCCGTGCCCTTGAAGCGGAAGGGGTGGAGTATGTCTTTGCCATTCCCGGAGAAGAAAACCTCGACCTGCTCGAATCGTTACGCGGCTCGAAGATCAAACTGGTAGTGACCCGCCATGAACAGGCCGCCGGCTTTATGGCCGCCACCTACGGCCGCCTCACCGGCAAGGCCGGTGTCTGCCTCGCCACCCTGGGCCCCGGTGCCACCAACCTCGTCACCGCCGCCGCCTACGCCCAGCTCGGCGCCATGCCGATGGTGATGATCACCGGGCAGAAGCCGATCAAGAGCTCCAAGCAGGGCCAGTTCCAGATTATCGACGTGGTCGACATGATGCGGCCGCTGACCAAGTTCACCCGGCAGATCGTCAGCGGTGACAGTGTGCCATCACGAATTCGCGAAGCATTCCGGCTGGCCCAGGAAGAGCGCCCCGGCGCCACCCATCTGGAACTGCCGGAAGATATCGCCCGCGAACATTCACCAACGCCGGTGCTGCAGCCGAGCAGCCATCGCCGTCCGGTGCCGGAAGAAAAAGCCATTCGCAAGGCCGTGGAAGCGATCAGTGCCGCACGCAAGCCGCTGCTGCTGCTCGGCGCCGCCGCCAACCGCAAGCTCACCGCCAAGATGGTTCATGCCTTTATCGAAAAACTCGGCATCCCGGTGGTGACCACCCAGATGGGCAAGGGTGTGATTGACGAACACAGCCCGCACTTTATCGGCAACACCGCCCTGTCCGATGGCGATTTCGTCCACCGCGCCATTCATCAGGCCGACCTGATCATCAATGTCGGCCACGACGTGGTCGAGAAGCCGCCCTTCTTCATGCGCCCCGGCGGCGCTGAAGTCGTCCATGTGAACTTCAATTCCGCCCAGGTCGATCCGGTCTATTTCCCGCAGATCGAAGTGATCGGTGATATCGCCAACAGCCTGTGGCAACTCAAGGAGCACCTTGAGCCACAAGCACACTGGAGCTTTGCCGATTTCAATCGCATCCGTGACGCCCTGCAGGAGCATATCCGTGACGGCGCACAGGACGATCGCTTCCCGATGCTGCCACAGCGCCTGGTGCGCGAACTGCGCGAGGCCATGCCGGACGACAGCATCATTGCTCTCGACAACGGCATGTACAAGATCTGGTTTGCCCGAAACTATCCGGCCCATAAACCGAACACCGTGCTGCTCGACAACGCGCTGGCCACCATGGGCGCCGGCCTGCCTTCGGCCATGGCCGCCAAGCTGGTCTATCCGAATCGCCGTGTGGTCGCCGTCTGCGGCGACGGCGGTTTCATGATGAACTCGCAGGAGCTGGAAACCGCGGTGCGTCTCGGCCTTGATCTGGTCATTCTGGTGCTGCGTGATGACGGCTACGGCATGATCAAGTGGAAGCAGGCGCATATGGCGTTCCGCGACTTCGGTCTGGATTTCGGCAACCCGGATTTTGTCGCCTACGCTCAGGCCTACGGCGCCCATGGTCACCGTCTGGCCAGCACTGCCGAGTTCAAACCGGTGCTGGAAAAATGTTTCAATACCGGCGGTGTTCACCTGATTGATGTACAGGTCGATTACAGCCAGAACCACCAGGTGCTGAACCACGATATCCGCGAACTGGCAGCAAAACTCTAGACTCGTGTAGGAGCGGTCGACCGACCGCGAATTATCGTGAGAAGAATCGCGGCCGATCGGCCGTTCCCGCATAGCGAAAAGGAGCAGACCCATGTTGAAGGATGCCTATCCCTACTACCTCGCCAACGAGGCGGTCTACGCCAACGCCGATCTCGATGTTACCGACAAGTTTTCCGGCAAGGTCGCCACCCGCGTCGCCATGGCCGATGCCGCCGCCATTGATCAGGCCATCGCCGCCGCTGTCGCTGCGGAAGCACCGATGGCGGCGATGCCACCGTATGAGCGTCAGGATATTCTCAATCACTGCGTCAAGCGCTTCAGCGAGCGCGCCGACGAACTTGCCGACGCCCTCTGCGTCGAGGCTGGTAAACCGATCAAGGATTCCCGTGGCGAAGTGTCACGCCTGATTGATACCTTCCGGGTTGCCGCCGAGGAAGCTGTGCGCATCAACGGCGAAGTGCTGAATCTGGAAATCGCACCCCGGGCCAAGGGTTATCGCGGCTTTACCAAACGTGTGCCGGTAGGGGCCTGCTCGTTTATTTCGCCGTTCAACTTCCCGCTCAATCTGGCCGCCCACAAGGTTGCCCCGGCCATCGCCGCCGGCTGCCCGTTTGTACTCAAGCCGGCCAGCCGCACGCCGATCGGCGCGCTGATCATTGGTGAAGTGCTGGCCGAAACCAACCTGCCGAAAGGCGCGTTCTCGATCCTGCCCTGTCACCGCGAAGGCGCTGACCTGTTTACCGAAGACAATCGCCTCAAGCTGCTCAGCTTCACCGGTTCACCCTCCGTCGGCTGGGACCTGAAAGCCCGCGCCGGGAAAAAGAAAGTGGTGCTGGAACTGGGTGGCAATGCTGCCTGCGTCGTCGACGAAAACAGCAACCTGGATGACGCGGTCAATCGTATCGTTTTCGGCGCTTTCTACCAGAGCGGTCAGAGCTGCATCGGTGTGCAACGTATTTACGGCCATCGCAGCCAGTACGAAGAACTGAAGAAACGGCTGGTGGAAAAGACCCGGCAACTGAAGATGGGTGATCCGAAGCACGAAGACACCTTTATCGGCCCGGTGATTTCCGAAGGCGAGGCAAAGCGCCTCGACAGCTGGATTCAGGAAGCGGTCAAGGCCGGCGCCAGCCTGCTCTGCGGCGGCAAGCGCAATGGCGCCATGCTCGAAGCCACGCTACTGGAAAACGCCCCGCACCATTGCGCAATTGTCGCCGAGGAAGCCTTCGGCCCGGTCGCCGTGCTGGAGCCGTTTGATGATTTCAGCGAGGTACTGGAGCGGATCAACCAGAGCGTGTTCGGTTTGCAGGCCGGTATCTTTACCCGCGATATCTACCGCGCCCAGCAAGCCTGGGACACGCTGCACGTTGGCGGTGTAGTCATTGGCGACGTGCCGAGCTGGCGCGTCGACAACATGCCCTACGGCGGCGTGAAGGATTCCGGCCTCGGCCGTGAGGGCATTCGCTGGGCGATTGCCGATATGACCGAAGAGCGGTTGCTGGTGATTCGGACGCCCTGATCTGGGAAGCTGGGCAGTGAACGTCCCGGCATGAGGGCTGAACGGGCCTCTGAATAACTGCCATATCTGCTGTAGGAGCGGCCGATCGGCCGCGATTTTTCTGAACGGATCGCGGTCGATCGACCGATCCGCATAAAAAAATCAGAACGGCAATTCCCGCTCCGACAATTTACTCACCACCCCCGGCATAATCCGCTTCGCCAGATACATCCCCCAGGCCTCCAACACCTCCTCTGCCACCTGCTCCGGCGTGTATAGTTACGCAATACGATTGGGCCCCGCCTGCTCGCCCTGCTCTGCAGACTCGCTGACAGGCACAGTGGATGCTTCGTCTGTCAGCGCAGAACCCGCTGCCTCAACCTCCGTAGCTGCCTCCGGCCGCTTGCTGCCATCGGTTCCCTCCCGCATCTGGCGCCAGTGATTCAACGCCCGCAACCACTGCTCGGAGAAACGCCGCGACAGACTGCACATCTGCAGTGCGGTATCCAGACTGGCGCGGCTTATCTTTCCGCTTAACGCCAACTGCAGAAGCTTCAGCTTGACCTGCTCATAGGCTGGTGCCAGCACAATAAAATCCAGCGTGCCGCCAGTGCCGCCAAGCACGCCTGTCAGTTGCTCTTCAACGCTGCCAAACCAGCTCGACACCGGTTCGCGGATCTGCTCGAAATCCGCACTGCGGGTCAGTGCAGTGCCAAGTTCTTCAAGTCGCTGAACCGTTTCCTCGACATACATCAGGTTGTGCTGAATACGCCAACCGCGTGAGAACAGGCCCGCCACCTCCGCGCTGATGGAATAGCGACTCGCATCAACAAAGAAATCACCAATCGCCGTCAGATGACGGTGGCGTTGCCGGCTCTGAATAAGGCGCTGAGGGTCCGGCTGAGGCAAGCCCTGCACCGATGCTGCCGCCTCGATAATCAACGGCTCAAGTTCACGCACCAGTGCCACCGGAGCGGCATCCGGCAGCGATGCCACGTTGCGATCCAGAAAGCGGAGCCTGGTCGGCTCTGCTTCGCGCTCTACAAAACGCCCCAGCAACCACCTGCTCATCGTCGATTCGACCGGCCACATCACCAGCACGCCGAGCAGGTTGAACAGGGTATGGAACAGCGCCAGCAAGGTGGTCCAGTCACCGGCATGTCCCGTACCTTCGCCAATCAACATTACCAGTTTCAACAGTGGCGCCAGCAGAGCCAGCGCGACCACAGCGGTCACCACGTTGAATAACACATGGGCAACCGCAAGACGTTTGGCCTGACTGGTCGCGCCGATGGTGGCAAGTAACGCCGATGAAGTGGTGCCAACGTTAGCGCCGATCACCACCGCCGCTGCATCGGATAAGCCCACCAGCCCGGCGGCCACCGCACTCAATACCACTGCAATCGCCGCACTCGAGGATTGCATTAGTGCGGTCAACAGCACCCCCAGCAATACCATCCACGGCAGACCGAAGCGGGCATCATGCAGGTCAACCTGTTCGCCGAGCGAACCAAAGCCGGAGGCCAGCACCTGAATGCCCATAAACAGAATGCCAAAGCCCGCCAGCGCCATGCCCAGCGACCGATAACGTTCCACCGGAGCAAACACCCGCAGCAATGCACCAATACCAATAATCGGCAACGCCAGCGCATCTACCTTGAACTTGAAACCGATCAGGGCAACGATCCAGGCCGTCAGGGTAGTACCGAGGTTGCTGCCAAAAATCACCCAGACGCCGCGCTGGAATGTCATCAGCCCGGCGTTAACAAACCCGATAGCCGCCACGGTCACGGCGCTGGAAGATTGCAGCAGTGCGGTCAGGAATGTACCGGACAGCAGCCCGCGCAGTCGGCTTGAGGTCCAACGCCCGAGCAGCTGCTCCAGCGACGGCCCCGCCGCCAGCCGCAGCCCCTCGGTAATCAACCACATGCCGAGCAGGAACAAACCGATCCCGCCCAGCCCGTTCGACAGATATGTCATCTTCGCTGCTCCCGATCAGCCGCAACTGTTCAACTGTCAGAACTCGAAAGGCGACTCCGGCTCGGCGATCGACACCTGATGCCCTTCTATCGTTAGCTCGTGCGCTAACGCCTTGAGTGCCTCACTTTCACCATGCACCAGACGGAACGCCGGCTGCCCGCCAATGGCCCGGGCCCACTTGAGCAAGCCATCCCGGCCAACATGCGCTGAGAACCCGCCCAGAGTATGGATCGTTGCGCGCACTGCATAACGCTGGCCGAACATGCGAATCCACTTTGCTCCATCAACCAGCTGGCGCCCGAGCGTGCCGCGGGCCTGAAAGCCGGCGAAAATAACGTGGGTATTCTCCTGCCAGATGCGATGCTTGAAATGGTGGCGGATACGGCCGCCATTACACATCCCTGCTCCGGCAATGATGATCGTCCCGTGATCAAGCTGGTTCAGGGCAATCGACTCTTCTGTCGATGCTGTCAGTGACAACACTGGCAGAAACTCCTCCAGCGTGCGGGCGCTGAAATGGTTCATCGCGTATTGATCATTCTGATCCATCTGATCAAACCACCGGTCATAAAGCCGGGTCACCTCAATTGCCATCGGGCTGTCCAGATAAACCTTCCAGCCCTCCAGTTTGCCAAGCTGCCAGAAGCACCCAAGATGGAACAACAGCTCCTGGGTCCGGCCCACGGCAAATGCCGGAATCAACACCACGCCCTTTTCCCTGCGCGCTTGCTCCAGCACTATTTCCAACTCAATTAAAGTGTCTGAAAGAGGCTTATGGTCACGGTTACCGTAGGTCGACTCCATCAGCACCAGATCAGCCTTGGGTGGCATTTCCGGCTCGCGCATTAGCGCACTTTCCGGATTACCGATGTCCCCGGAAAACACCACGATCTTATCAGCGCCACCTTCCCGGCAAAGCAGCTCGACCGAGGCCGAGCCGAGAATATGCCCTGCATCATAGAACCGCAGCCTCAGATCGCTTTGAATCTGCACCTCATCAAGGTACTCAACCGGCACACACTGCTTCAGTACCTGCAGCACATCCTCCATCTCATACATCGCCGCTACCGTCTTCCGGCCTTCCCGTCGATTGCGCAGATTGGTATGTTCGAGATCGCGAAAGTAAATATTGGCTGCATCTTCCAGCATGATGGCCAGCAACCCACGGGTCGGCTCGGTGCAGTAAATTGGCCCGCGGAATCCGCGCCGCACCAGCTTCGGCAGCAAGCCGGAATGATCCAGATGCGCATGAGAAAGAATCACTGCATTGATCCGGCGTGGATCAAAGCCGAATTTCTCCTTGCGCAGCCGCGCCACTGCATCACCGCCCTGATGTAGCCCGCAATCGAGCAGATAACGACGGCCATTCAGTTCGAGCAGGTGGCAGGAACCGGTAACCTCCTGAGCCGCACCATAAGACGTAATAACTGGCATATCGCTTCCTTCCTGGTTTGATCAGACTACAGCGCCGAACAGCCATCGGCGCACTCGTTTTTCCAGCTCCAGTACAAATAGCACTGCCACCCCGGCCAGTACCACCACCACACCATCAAGCAATACCACCGGCTCCGAGTCAAAAAACCGGTGCATGAACGGCGCATAGCTGAAGGTCAGTTGCAGCATCACCACCGCCGCCACCGAAACCCACACCACCGGCGTACCCATGACGCCGCGCAGAGTGATCGACGGGCTGTCCAGATAGCGCACCGCGAACAGGTAGAACACTTCCATCACCACCAGCGTATTGACCGCCAGAGTACGCGCCAGCTCCAACGGATAACCACGACCGATAGCCCAGCTGAACATGGCGAAGATGCCGCCGAGAAACAATGCGGACACCAGCACAATGCGCCACACCAGCAGGCCATTCAATAACTTCTCCGCTGCCGGCCGTGGTGGCCGTTGCATCACATCCGGCTCGGCCGGTTCGAATGCCAGACTCATGGCCAGCGCCACCGAACTGACCATATTTACCCAGAGAATCTGCACCGCCGTGATCGGCAAGGTCAGGCCGGCAAGCAATGCAACTACCAGCGAGCCGGCTTCGCCGCCATTAATCGGCAGGAAAAACACGATGGATTTTTTCAGGTTGTCATAGACTGTCCGCCCGGCCCGTACGGCGGCAACAATGGTGGCGAAGTTATCATCCAGCAGGACAATCTCCGCCGCCTCCCGGGCTGCCTCCGAACCTTTACGCCCCATCGCCACACCGACATCCGCACGCTTCAGCGCCGGCGCGTCATTGACGCCGTCGCCGGTCATCGCCACTACTTCACCGTCGGCCTGCAGCGCCTGCACCAGCCGCAGCTTGTGCTCGGGACTGGTGCGGGCAAACACATCCACTTCCTGCACCAGCGTCGTCAGCGCTACGTCATCCAGCGCATCCAGCTCAACACCGGTGATCACCCGGCTGCTGTTACGCAAACCAAGTTGGCGGGCGATAGCCGAAGCGGTCAGGGCATGATCGCCGGTAATCATCTTCACCCGGATACCGGCGGCATGACAGTCGGCCACTGCAACAATTGCTTCCTCACGCGGCGGATCAATCATCCCGGCAACACCGATCAGGCACAGCTCCTCACTGACATCTTCGAAGTCGAGTTCGACATCACCACGCTGCGCCGGCCGGCTGGCAAACGCCAGCACTCGCATGCCGTCCGCTGCCAGTGCATCAATCTGCTGCTGCCAGTGGGCGGCATCCAACGCTTCGCTGCCGTGCTTGCCGAGTTGCCCTGAACACATCGCCAGCAACTGTTCCGGCGCGCCCTTGACGAAAATCTGCTGATGGCCGTGATGGTCATGGTTGAGCGTTGCCATAAAGCGATGCCGGGCATCAAACGGAATCGCATCCACCCGGCGCCAGTTCTGACGATCCACCCGGGCATCCAGCCCGGCCTTGACGGCAAAGGCCACCAGTGCGGCCTCCATCGGGTCGCCCTCCGCATGCCAGACACCATCTCGCTGCTGCAGACTGGCGTCATTACAGAGTAGCGCGGCGCGGCCAAACTGCAGCAGGTTGGTATCGTCCGTGACCGGCACATTGTTCAGGCAAACCGCACCATCGGTGGCATAGCCGTCACCCTGCACGGTATAACGTGCACCGGCGCAAACCACTGCCGCTACCATCATTTCATTGCGCGTCAGGGTGCCGGTCTTGTCGGAACAGATCACCGACACCGCGCCCAGCGTTTCAATCGCCGGCATGCGCCGCACCACCGCGTTTCGCCGTGCCATGCCCTGCACACCGATCGCCAGCGTAATCGTCAGAATGGCTGGCAGCCCCTCCGGAATGGCGGACACGGTCAGTGCCACCACGGCGACAAACAATTCCGGGAAGGGATAGCCACGCAGGCCATAACCGGCAGCAAAAATTACGGCGCCCAGAGCAACAATGACAACGGAAAGGTAACGGGCAAACCGGTTCACCTGCCGCAGCAACGGCGTGGTTAATTGCTCAATGCCGGCCAGCATGCCGGAGATACGACCGATCTCGGTGGCGGTACCCGTGGCCACCACCAGACCCCGACCGGTGCCATAGGTCACCAGCGTGCCGGAATAAGCCAGATTGAGACGATCCCCCAACGGCAGCGCAGCCATCAGCGGGGCAATATTCTTTTCCACTGCCACGGATTCGCCGGTCAACACCGCCTCATCCACTGACAGCGCCCGGCTTTCGATCAGGCGCAAATCCGCCGGCACCCGATCACCGGCCTCAAGCAGGACAATGTCTCCGGGCACCAGCAACTCGCCTGCCACCGTTTGCCGATGGCCATCGCGCCACACTGTCGCTTTCGGTGCCAGCATATGGCGAATCGCCGCCAATGCCTGTTCGGCCTTGCCCTCCTGGAGAAAGCCGATCGCCGTCTGGATCACCACCACCGTTAGAATCACCCCGGCATCAATCCAGTGCTGCATCATCGCGGTAATCACTGAAGCGGCAATCAGGATGTAGATCAGCAGGTTATTCAGTTGCGCCGCCAGACGTCGCCAGACTGAACGACGCGCGCCTTCCGGCAAGCGATTGGCGCCATACTCTAGCAACCGCGCTTCCGCCTGAGCCGACGACAACCCGCGGCGATCAACCTTGAGTCGCTCCAGCGCCGCGTCCACCTCCAGCGTGTGCCAATCTGCCGACATGCATCCTCCCTCAAAACAGCAACCAGCCTGGCAGCCTCGGACAACGCCAGCCTTGATATTGATCATGGCAGCCGCGAATACTTTTCGCGGTCGGTCGACAGCTCCCACCCACTAGAATTCCAGCTTGCCGACAACCACAATCTGGTATGCATCAACCTGATCACGTGCCACCAGTGGCACGGCATAATCCACATGCAGCACCCGGTCGGCGCGTGACTTCGACGAGCTGAAACGCAGCCCCACCCCGGCGTTAACCAGTGTTTCACTGGTCTGAACAACGCTGTCCTGACTATCCCAGGTCCGTCCGGCATCCATATACACGGCACCTCCGACACGAACCAGATTGAACGGATGCCAGTCGGTAAAATGGCGTCGCTCCACCGTCATCACCCAGCGCCGATCACCGCGCTGGGTATCAAGCGGATAACCGCGCAGAATATCGGCACCACCGCTGGTAAATTGCTGGTCCTGGCGAATAGCCCTGGCCGCCTCGGCACGCAGCTGGGCAAACCAGCGATCCTTGCGGCTGATGAAGTAGTAATAACGTGCCTCAAACGCCGCCACACTGTTGACCAACTCATCATCATCCTGGCGCCAGCGACCCTCGGTACCGAGGCTGATCCGGGTCAGATGATGATTGCCACCACGCACGGTATAGTTGCTGCCAAGCTCGAACAGCAGCGCATCCTCACTGCTCTGGAAACCGCGATCCGCCACGCCGATACGCGCTGACCAGCGCAAACCGAGCGGAATATCTTCCTGTCGATGACTGAACGAAATATTGCTGGCCCGCCAGAACCGGTCACTGAGCGACTCCAGCGATAACCACGGATACACCAGCCGTTCATCCGCCGGCAGCACCGACGCCACATCGGTGGCATAAAAACGTTCTACATGATCAGTCAGGCCGATACGCCAGCGCCGGACCCGGCCATCACGCACCCCGGCCGACCAACCGGCAAACAACTGATCGAATTCGGTTTCATGGCCGTACTCATTGAGCAAGGTATCAAGCAGCTCGATATCCTGTTGTTGCCGCTGGCGCTGCCAGACCCCGCCGCTACTCCAGCGACTGTCCAGTTCGTAAAATGGCTTCAGTACATCCACCAGCCGTAAATCGCCATCAGTGCTGTCGACATAGGCGGCAGTGATACTGACATGCTGCCGGAACAGGTCGGTCGCCGACCACCAGGTAGCAATGCTGTCGCGCTCCGGATTGGTCGACCAGGCCACACTGATACTCTGACCGGACCCAAAGGCATTGTCGTAACTGAAGCCGGCTGAAGTAGTATCCTCACCGCCCTGCCGCGACGCCGAGGCAACCGGTGTCAGGGTCCAGACATCACGCACCACCACCAGCAGATTAATGTGGTCCGGGCAGATTTCACCGGGCAAAATCATGGCATCAGCAAAATAGGTTTTCTGTCGTAGCAGGCGCTCGTTTTCCTCCACCGACAGCGGGTCCAGCGGCTCGCCGGTGCGCAGCGTCAACTGCCGACGCACAGTGCCCTGACGGGTGCGGAAATGAATCCGATTGGCGGTACGGTACAGCCAGATATCTTCGTCCGGGTTGTCGGTATCAAACACCGGCAACACCACAATGCGGATCTCGCCGACAGGCAGCCTGGCATACTCGGAGAAATCGACCCTGGCACGGGTCTGGACAAACCGGAACAGCGCCTGATCTTCAGGAGAAAAAAGCGTCTGGCATTCCTGCGCCAGCGCGGCAGGCGAAACCAGCAACAGTAGCAGCCATCGGATCAGCCGGCGCACTCAGCACTGCTCCCTGTGTAACCCGGCCGATCCGGCCTGTACTACAGACGCCGGGACTTCCTGTTGCATCATTTCTCCGGACTCATCCTGCAGGCAATACCGATAGCCCCATGGTATCTGCGCCCGGCCGATAAGGTCGACAACGCTGTCACAATCCTCTCAGTCCGCGACAACCGGTCCCAGCTCACGTAGCAGCATCGCCTGTTTGCGCGGAACCCCCCAACGATAGCCTCCGAGCACTCCGGTTTCGCGAATAACCCGGTGGCAGGGAATCAGCACCGCCACCGGATTGGCAGCAACCGCCTGACCCACCGCCCGGGCCGCACCGGCTCGCCCGGTTTGCGCGGCCAGCCGGGCGTAACTGGTCAGCTGCCCGGCGCGGGTGCCAAGCAAGGCCCGCCAGACACTGATCTGGAAGTTGGTGCCCTGCACATGCAGCGGCCAGAGCGGCTCGCCAGCATGGCCGGCCAACGCCTCGGCCACCACCCGGGTACGCGCAGGGTCAGGACGAACCTCGGCCGCCGGCCAGCGCGCCTTGACTGACGCCACCGCGTTCTCATCGGCGCAGGTGATGAAGTCGAGTGCGCAAATGCCGCGTGGCGTCATGGCAATCAAGGCCGGGCCATACGGGGTGTTGTGGATAGCGGTATCAATCACCAACCCGGCGCCGCCGCCACGCACTTCACCGGGCGTCATCGCCTCCAGCGAAACGAAATGATCGTACAGCCGCCCGCCACTGCTGAGGCCGACCGACTCCGACACTGCCAACACCGGCTGGTCGGCCAGCAGCTGGCGGGCACGCTGCACCGTCAGTAACTGCAGAAACTGCTTGGGCGTGACCCCGGCCCAACGCCGGAACAGGCGCTGCAGGTGAAACGGGCTCAGGCCGAGATGATCCGCCAACTGCGCCAGCGACGGCTGCTGTTCGGCATGCTCGGTCAGAAACCGGATAGCTCGGGCAACACGATCAAAGTCTGACATCGAGGAATCCGCAAGCCAGGAATAAGCGAATTGTGCGAGAAATCAGCGCCACGGGCGACCCGGATCTTGCGGGCGCCGCCAACGTGATGCACAGCTGGTCAGGCAACCCCTCCCAGAAACCTTGCCGATGCCTGAATAACCTCCTGCGGCTTTTCTTTATGAGGCATGTGCCCGCAGCTCTCAATAATCAGCATTTCTGCCGGCCCGCAGGAATTGTTTGCTATAAAATGCGGAAACGCCGTAGACCCATACTCATCAGCATCACCATGAATAGCAAGAACCGGACATCTTACGTTGCGGATGACAGGCTCAAGACTCCAGCCCTTGAAATCATCCGATAACCACACGTCAGTCCATGCGCGCAGAACCCAACTCGCCTTTTCACCATGCCACTTTTGCAAACGCTCTATCTGCCCGGGCTGCTCAAACGACCGCTTTGCCTTTCGTATTCCTTCGACTGTCAGGCCTTCAACAAAAGCTTGTGCCGAAACCGTAATGACGGCCAGACAATCGGCATCCCCCGAGGCAATATTGACGGCCATCGCCCCACCTACGCTATGACCCAAAAGAACATAGCCAGCCAGAGACAGCTCGGCCTTTATCGCCGGAAAATATTCTGCTGCCTCTTGTTCGATAAACTCCATAGAAGGTAGCGAAGTTCGCTTATCCGATTTCCCAAATCCCAAGCGATCATAAGCCACTACAGACCGGCCAAGCGACTCAGCCAACTGCGCCGGAAAGTCCCTCCATAAATCGACACTACCTAGTGAATCATGGAGCAGAACAATGGGCGATTTGTGGGATTCGATGTCAGGCGCCCACCTCTTTGCATAGACTTTTCCCCCGGGCCCATCAATCTTGAACTCTTCTACCTTGATACCACTCATGAGTCTCCTTGTATTAACCGAAAGCCCTGGAAACAACCCTGCCCTTTGAATGTTACTTTTCGCCGCCCAACTTCCGGTACGGTGGCGAATTCTGAAAGGGGTTGTTCTCAACCACCTTGAGCGATTCCTTCGCCTTGTCCTTGAGGCCGGAGGATACGAGCTTTTGTGCGTCTTTCTGAGCCAGCCTGGTGTAGATGAGTTGCCAGGCCACCAATCCAGTTCCTTCGAGCCAGACTCAAGGGGCTCCCGGACGCCAGGAGGGTCCGGCGCGCGTGCTTGGTTGACAGGCTTGTTACGTGCCGTATACTGTACGCATTATCGTACATGTACAGGTTATTAAAGATGGAAAGCATAAGCTATACCTCAGCCCGAAGCAACCTTGCCAAGACGATGGAAAAGGTCTGTGACGACCATGCTCCAGTGGCCATTACCCGCAAAGGAGAAGGCGCAGTGGTCCTGATTTCCATGGACGACTACCAAGCCCTGGAAGAAACGGCCTACCTGCTCAGAAGCCCAAAGAATGCGCGCCGGCTGATACAGTCTGTCGTTGATTTGGAGGAAGGGCGCGGCCAGGAGAAGGACCTTTTGGAATGAAGTTGGTTTTCGCTGAACACGCATGGGAAGATTACCTTTATTGGCAACGCACTGATAAAAAGCTCCTAAAAAGAATAAATACTCTCCTCAAAGATATTCAACGAGAACCTTTCGACGGAATTGGCAAGCCCGAACCTTTAAAGCATGCTCTGTCTGGTTATTGGTCTCGTCGTATTAATGATGAACACCGCATTGTTTATAAAATCGATAACGAATCTGTTCTAATTGCTCAGCTTCGGTACCACTACTGACGCCCGGCTCTGCGGGAAAAAGTGGAGCCCGTTTTCTGGCCAGAACATTTTTCTGTCCGCCAGCAGCCGTTTGTTAAGGAAGCGCTGAATAACCCGTAGGAGCGGTCGATCGACCGCGATACGCTGGGAAAATCGCGGCCGATCGGCCGCTCCTACAACAGATATGGCAGTTTTTCAGAGGTTCCCTAACAGTTTATTGCCACTCAATCTTGAGGTCTTTATGCACGTCCTAAATTATTTTTCATAGTGGTAGCGGCAAGAGATAACCGTAAGTTGTTTACCATCCACCGCATAAACTAGCCGGTTGGTATCATCAATGCGTCTGGACCAGAAACCAGCCAAGTTCTCCTTTAAAGGCTCGGGCTTGCCGATACCTTCAAATGGCGATCGCTGAGTATCTTGAATAAGCTTGTTAATACGTTCTAACGTTTTTTTATCCTGGGCCTGCCAGTACAAATAATCTGACCAAGCCTCTCGAGTCCATGAAAGTATCTCAATCATCGGTCAACTCATGCTGTTTTGTTTTCCCGGCCCTGTACTGTTTGATGGATTTTGAAAGATGGGCGGCATTAGCCGGACTCTTTAGCAAATGAACCGTTTCCATGAGGCCATTGAACTGGTCCAGGGACATTACGACAGCATCTTCAGAATCCCTCCGGGTAATGACGGTGTAGTCTGCATCGCTAACCACTTGATCCAGAACGCTTTTTAGATTATTTCGAGCATCCGAGAAACTGATGACTCTCATAGGAATTCACCTTAGTTGTACAATAAACCGGCCAAGTATAACCTGTACAATAAACTGTGCAAGTGGTGCGATTTGGTAATTTAACGCTGCGCGCAGCCGAGCGTAGCAACGGGAGCGATTGCTGCGGATTGTTATATGCCTTGCCCAGCAGCCAATATGCGCATATTCTATGCACATTATGCATGCGGAGAAACAACCATGAATTACGCATACAATACCCAAGCCCCCAAAAAACCCACTAATGTCAGTATAAACAGTGACTTACTTGAAAAAGCCAAAGGCCTCAATATCAATCTATCTGCAACTTTGGAGCATGCCTTGGCTGAACGATTAAGGACTGAACAGCGCGCACAATGGCTACGCGAGAACGCCGATGCCATTCAAGCGTACAACCAGTTTGTCGAAACCAACGGTACGTTCAGCGACAGTGTCAGGAAGTTCTGATGAGTCAATTTTGCGCATATAAGAACCCCAACCCTGCTACTCGCACCCAATACCCTTACCTGCTGGATATACAAAGTGATTTATTGAGTGAACTGAGAACAACCATCGTCATTCCGCTTACACCTTCAAAAATTGCCGCACAAATAAGCCTATCGAGGCTCAATCCCACATTCATTCTTGGTGGTGAGAGCTTCACAGCAATGACACAAGACATTGCAGGTGTGGATCGCAAACAGCTCGGTGTTCTGGCCCATGATCTGACCTCACAACGCCCCGACATTATTGCAGCAGTCGATTTTGTACTCTCTGGCATATAACGCCATGCTCACCGGGTGAATTTTTGATGGCGGATTTTGTGCGGCTCTATGCACAAAAGGTGACAGCGAAAATTAGCCGGTGCAGCCGATTGTTAGGGCTGGGATGGCCAATCAATGCTCAGTTTACGATGTTGAGCCACACAATCTCTTAGATAAAGATTGATAAGACTCTGATAAGGAACACCTGCCTCTTCTGCCATATCCTTAAAATAAGAAATGACATCTTCGCTCAAGCGCATAGTTACAGGCTTCTTGAGTTTAGAAGCATAAGGATTCTTCCTGGCACTCATTTTCGAGAGGTCGTATTCGGTTTTCATGTCATTCCACCGTGTAATGCTTGCGTTCGTTGCTAGTGGCTTTGCGAGCGGAGATGATCCGTATAGTTTCTCCACCGTGCCGCTCGCAGTGACACACGAGCAAAAGTCTGGCTTCATTGCTCATACCGAGCATAAGAAAGCGATCCTCAGATTCAGAGCCGCCTTCGTCAAAAAACTGAATGGCAAACTCGTCATAAAACACCGACTGTGCCTCCTCGAAAGAGACGCCGTGCTTTTCCAGGTTTGAAGCCGCTTTGGCTCGATTCCATTCGAACTTAATCATATGTACATCGTATGTACGCCAATACCCGACGTCAAGGGCCCTAACGCTCGGCTCTGCGGCAGGAAAAAGTGGAGGCCGTTCTTTGCCCGGAACTTTTTCCTGTCTGGCAGCCATTTGTTAAAATGCTTACTGCCACTCAATCTTGAGGTCTTTATGTGACTGTGCGCAGTCACGCAGATAGAGATTAATGAGGCTCTGATACGGAAGGTCTTTTTCTTCGGCCAAATTTTTGAAATACGCAACGGTATCTTCATCCAGCCTAATCGTAACCTGCTTCTTGAGCTTCTTGGCGTAAGGATTCTTTACGGAGTCTGAAAAATCGTAATGATCACGCATGC
>JBECKT010000157.1:0-6793 GCA_040235405.1 Alcanivoracaceae bacterium | reverse complement strand
TTCATGGAGGAGTTTTCCAACATTCTGCAGCGCCAGGCCACCAAACCCACCTGAGCCATGGCACGTTCCCGCAAACAGATGGCCCAGATCAACGTCGTTCCGCTGATCGACGTCATGCTGGTGCTGCTGGTGGTGTTCATGATTACCGCGCCGATGATGACCCAGGGTATTAACGTGGACCTGCCGCGCACCAACAGCACGCCGCTGGACAGCAAGGATCAGGAGCCGGTGATTGTCTCGATCAAAAAAGATGGCAGTTACTTCATCAATGTTGGCGGTGACACCCAGAAGTCGGCGAGCCTGGATACGGTGAAAGGACATGCCTTGCGAATTCACCGCAATAAGCCGGAAACCCTGTTTTTGCTTGAAGGCGATGCCGAGGTTGCCTACGGCAAGGTGGTGAGCTTGATGTCGGCGCTGCAGGGTGCCGGTATCCAGAAAATCGGGCTGGTAACGGAGCCTCCGGAAAAGTGATCGGGCGTGATCTGGGGCCGGCGCTGGCGATTGCCATTGCACTTCACCTGCTGGTTGTTGGTGCGGTTACCTTTACCTGGTCGTCGGAGCCTGTCCTGAAAACGGTTCGGCCCCTGCCGCCTCATGTACAGGCGGTGATCATGGAGAAGCCGGCGCCGAAGCCGGCTCCCAGGGCGGTGGTCAAACCGGCTGAGAAACCCAAGCCGACCGCAAAGCCAAAACCGGCACCCAGGCCCGTTCCGAAGCCTGTAGCGAAGCCGGAACCGAAACCTGTCGCAAAGCCGGCACCCAAACCTGAGCCGAAGCCTGCGCCCAAACCCGAACCCAAACCCGAACCCAAACCCGAGCCCGAACCGTCGTTTACTGCCCCGGAACTGGACGAGTTAATGGCTTCTGAAGACCGGGAGCTGGAATCTTCTGCGCAGCAGCAGCGCGAGCAGGCAGCTCGCGAGGCCAGTGAAACGGAAAGCTATATCAGTGCGATCACTGCGGCCTTGAGTCAGCGTTGGATCATTCCGGCAACTGCGCGGCAGAAGGACTCTTTGTCAGCCCATGTTCGTATTCGGTTGCTGCCGGGCGGCGAGGTGCTTGACGTCAAGCTGGTGAAATCCAGTGGCGATCGAGCGTTTGACGACTCGGCGGTAAATGCGGTGAAAAGTGCCGGACGCTTGCCGGTGCCCTCCGGCGACCTGTTCAATAGGCACTTTCGCGATATCACCATTAATTTCCATCCACAGATGGCGGGCCAATGATCAGATTATCAATGCTTGTACTGGTGTTCTGGTCGGCTGTTGCTCAGGCGCAGCTGATGATTCAGGTAACGGAAGGTCGTGTCGATGCCGTGCCCATTGCCGTGGTGCCGTTTGCCAGCGGCGGCGTTGCGGTGCCGGAGCAGGTCGACGCGGTGATTGCCGCGAATCTGCACCGCAGTGGTCAGTTTCGGCCGCTGCCGGCCTCGGAAATGCTCAGCCGGCCCAGCCGTGCCGAAGAGATCAGCTACCGGGATTTTCGCGTACTCGGCAGCGAGTTTCTGGTGATTGGCCGGGTCGAGCCATTGCCGGCCGGCGAGTTCCGGGTCAGCTATGAACTGCATGATGTCGCTCGCGGGGTGCGCCTGATCAGCGAGGTCTATCAGCCGACTGCGGCCCAGCTGCGTGATGTTGCGCATGCGATTTCCGACCGGATCTATGAGCAGCTCACCGGGGTGCGTGGCGCTTTCTCTACCCGGATTCTTTATGTGACGCACAATCGTGGTGCGGATTATCCGTTTCAGCTGCAGTACGCGGATGCGGACGGTGCCAGAGCCAGAACGGTGCTGCGTAGCCGCGAGCCGATCATGAGCCCGTCCTGGTCACCGGATGGCAAGCGTATTGCCTACGTGTCGTTCGAGGCTAATGGTATGCCGGGGATCTACATCCACGAGCTGTCTACCATGCAGCGTCAGCTGGTCAGCAGCTTTGCCGGCATTAACGGCGCACCGTCCTGGTCCCCGGATGGTCGCCGGCTTGCCCTGACGCTGTCGCGCGATGGCAACCCGGAGATCTACCTGCTCGACATTACCAGTCGTCAGCTGACCAGAATGACCAACCATTATGCAATTGATACGGAACCGAAGTGGCTTCCCGATGGTCAATCACTGGTCTTTACCTCCAGCCGGGGCGGTGGCCCGCAGATTTACCGCCTTGATCTGAGAGACAGTTCCGTGCGGCGGGTCAGTTTTGAGGGAGACTATAATTCCAATCCGACGGTGACGCCGGACGGCCGCTATCTGGCCTACATACATCGCCGGAACGGGGAGTTTCATGTTGCAGTGCAGGATCTACAGCGTCACACCTTCAATATCGTGACGAATACCGTGCAGGACGAATCGCCCAGTGTTGCGCCGAATGGAAGTATGATAATTTACGCGACGAAACACGGGGGCGCGGGCGTTTTGCAGGCCGTGTCCATCGATGGCAGGATCAAGGTGCACCTGCCATCGAAGGAAGGGGAAGTCAGGGAGCCAGCCTGGTCTCCATTCTTCCAATGATGTAACCCGGGCAGTGTTGCCCACTTACGCTACTTAACAGGAGTCACCCGATGAGTGCCTTTGCTTCCAAATCGCTGTTCGCCGTATTGCTTGCATCCACCCTTGTAGCTTGCTCCAGCAAGCCGACCGACGACCAGAGCGGCGATGTGCAGCCGGTTAGTCAGACTGACTCCCAGACTCAGGTTGCACCGATTCAGGATCAGCCTGTGCAGGCTCAACAGAGCGCTATTGCCCTGACTGCCGAGAACTTCCACAACCATCCGTCCAACTACGATGGCACCACCAGCAGCCGTGTTATCTACTTCGCGTTCGATAATGCTTCTGTACCGGCAGCTGCCTTCGAGACCCTGCGCGCCCACGCTGTGTACCTGAAGGGCAACAGCAACGCCAAGGTCCGTCTGGAGGGGCATGCTGACGAGCGTGGCACCCGCGAGTACAACGTGGCTCTGTCCGAGCGTCGCGCCCAGTCGGTTGAGAAGTTCCTGCGAGTTCAGGGCGTTGCAGCATCGCAGATCGAAATGGTCAGCTACGGTGAAGAGAAGCCGGCAGCTTACGGCAGCGACGAAATGTCCTGGGCCAAGAACCGCCGCGTTGAGCTGAACTACGTTTCCGGCCGTCCGTAACAGGTTGGCAATGATGAATAAACGCCTCTTTTTCGGCGTTATTCTGAGCGGGCTGATGGTTCCTGCGTTCGCGCAGGGCCTCGGCCCGCTGTCCGTTGAGGATCGTGTTCAGAGTGGCCGTCAGTCTGCCGCCGCCAGCGACGAGGCCCTGATGATGCTGATGCAGCAGCTGCAACAGTATGAGCAGGAAATCGCCGCGCTGCGAGGCCAGTATGAAGAGCTGCGCTTTGAGCTTCAGAATATGAAGCAGGCTGAGCGCGAGCGTTATCTGGATCTGGATTCGCGCTTGAACGCGTTGTCATCTTCGCCAGTGGCGGCGGCCAATTCGCAGCCAGCCAGCACTGCAGCGGCATCGACGTCCGCTCCTGCCGGGGGTAATCCGGAGGATGAGCGTGCAGCCTATATGGCCGCCAGGGATATGCTCTATGCGAGCAAGTTTGAGGATGCCCGAAAGGCGTTCGAGAAGTACCTGACGGACTATCCGCAGGGCCAGTTCAGGGATTTCTCCCATTTCTGGCTGGGTGAGGCCTGGCGCAGTATCGAGAAGCCGGACCGGGCCAGGGCCATGGAGCAGTTTCGTATTGTGATCGAGCGTTTCCCGGACAGCAGTCGGGTGCCCTCGGCAATGTATCGTCTGGCGGTGCTGGAGGCAGAATCCGGCAAGCCCGCAGAGGCGAAAGCTACGCTCAACCGCGTTATCCAGCAGTTTCCGACATCGTCAGAGGCGGGTTACGCCAGGACAATGCTCGAGCAGCTCAAGTAATTCCTGTCGGCTCCTACCGGGGCCTTCCGAGGCAGCCGTGGACCTTCGCATCACCGAGATATTTCACTCCCTGCAGGGCGAGGCACGCAGTGTTGGCCGGCCAACGGTTTTCGTGCGTCTGACCGGCTGTCCCCAGCGCTGTGTCTGGTGTGATACCGAGTACGCCTTTCATGGTGGTGAGAAACAGTCCCTGCAGCAGATTTTCGATGAGGTAGCGCAGTATCAGGCTGGCTTTGTTACCGTGACCGGCGGCGAGCCGCTGGCTCAGCCGGCGGTCCACCCGCTACTGACACAGCTTTGTGATGCCGGCTACGAGGTGAGTCTCGAAACCGGTGGGGCAATGGATATCCGTGCGGTGGATAAGCGCGTCAGTATCGTCATGGACCTGAAGGCACCGGGTTCCGGCGAGGTTCACAACAATCGGCTTGAAAACCTTGCGTTGCTGGCGAACAAGGATCAGATCAAGTTTGTGTTGGCCGACCGGCGTGACTACGACTGGGCCAGGATGCAGCTGGATCAGTACGGCCTTGCGGAAAGGGTGGGAGAGGTACTCTTTTCACCGGTATTCGACCAGCTGGCACCGGCTGATCTGGCCGGCTGGATTCTGGCTGATCGTCTGCCGGTGCGATTCCAGCTGCAGCTACACAAGCTGCTCTGGCAAGACTCAAGGGGACGATGATGGGCCGGGCAGTGGTGTTGTTGTCCGGAGGTCTGGATTCCTCCACCTGTCTGGCGCTGGCCCGGGCCCGGGGGCTGGAATGCCATACCGTGGCGTTCGATTATGGTCAGCGGCACCGGGCCGAGTTGCTGGCCGCAGAGCGTGTTGCTGCGGCGCTGGGGGCAAGCAGTCACCGGGTGATCCAGCTCGGGCTCGGCAGTATTGGCGGCTCGGCCCTGACCGACTCTGCTATCGCCGTGCCGGAGCATGGTGGAGAAGGGATTCCGGTAACCTATGTGCCGGCCCGGAACACCGTGTTTCTGGCGCTGGCGCTGGGCCTGGCGGAAGTGCTGGATGCGGCTGAGATTCATATCGGTGTCAATGCGGTTGATTACTCCGGCTATCCGGACTGTCGCCCGGACTTCATTGACGCCTTCCAGAAGCTGGCAGAAGTGGCCACCAGAGCCGGCGTAGAAGGCCATGGGCCACAGGTGGTAGCACCGCTGCTAAAGCTCAGCAAGGCAGACATTATTCGTGCAGGGGCCGCAGCGGGGCTGGACTACGGGTTAACAGTGTCATGCTATCAGGCCAGTGAGCTGGGTGAGGCCTGTGGTCGTTGTGACAGCTGCCGCTTGCGTAGTGAAGGCTTTGCTGCGGCTGGCGTGGCAGATCCCACGCGCTATAGCAGGGTCTGATCGTTCTTTCCCGAATATGACAAAAAAGTGCGATTTGCCCTTGTCGCCCGCGCAAAAATCAGTATCATTTGCGCCTCTTTCGAGGGGTCGTTAGCTCAGCGGTAGAGCAGTTGGCTTTTAACCAATTGGTCGATGGTTCGAATCCATCACGACCCACCATGATCAAGCGCAAAAAGCCCCGCAGAAGAGATCTGTGGGGCTTTTTGTTTTGCGCGCCGTCAGGCACAAGGAGAATCACTATGGCCATAGTTTTGTCGATTGTTGCCTTGTATGCAGGTTGCATCCTGTTTATTCGAATGCGCAACCGGGTGACATTCCCGCTCGGGCGTCAGCTTACCGATTTTTCTACCTTTATGGTGCCCTTCAATATTCCGGCCTATCTGATGTCGAAAGTGCCGAACAAGGCGCAGCTGCCGAAGGAGCTGTTCCCGGAAACTCGTATTCTTCAGGACAACTGGGAAGTGATTCGTGACGAGGCGCTGCAGCTTTATGGTCAGGGCCATATTTCCGTGAAGGATGATCTGCCGGCCAGCAGTTTCTACAAGGACAATCGCTGGAAAAGTTTTTACCTGAAGATCTATGAAAACGAAATCCCGTCAGCCTATGAGTTGGCGCCGAAAACCCGTGCCCTGATTGATCAGGTGCCGGGGATGAACATTGCCCTGTTTGCGGTGTTGATGCCGGGCAAGCGTCTGAATGTCCATCATGACCCGTTTGCCTACACGCTGCGTTATTCGCTTGGGTTGTCGACCCCGAACTCGGAAAAATGCGGCTTGATGGTTAACGGTGATCACTATGTCTGGCGTGATGGTGAAAGCATCATTTTCGATGAGACCTATCTGCATTCGGCCTACAACGACACCGATATGCCGCGTGTTATCCTGATGACTGACATAGACCGGCCGATGCGGCCGAAACTGCTCCAGCGTCTTTATTACTATTTCGGTCGCTTCTTCAATCGGCTGTTTGCTATCGATAATGTCGACAGCAGTTATACCGGTATCGGTAACCGTCTTGGCAAGGGCGTGCTGGCGTACAAGAACGCGCTGAAGAAAATCAAACGCTGGAACAAGCCGGTGTATGTCGTTGGCAAGTGGCTGGTGATTCTCGGTGTGATCGGCCTGATCGTTCGTGCTATTGCCTGATATATATATCGGGCTGCCGGGGGGAAGATTCGTCCCGGCAGCCCGCCCCTCAGAAGCGGTAGACCGCTCCGGCGGATACCGCATCCGGATTTTCACCATTGCCTGTGGTTAGCGCATCACCCCGGCCCTGGGTCCAGGGGTCACGGTTGATGTTGTCACCATTGTCCATCTGGCCGTAGCTCAGATAGAACATCAGTGCTTTGGCTACCGTGTAATCCACGCCCACCGCGAACAGTTCGGCATCCCCGGTGGTGCCGGCGGCATCGAGCTGATAGAAATGGGTTTTCAGCGCCAGCTTGTCGGTAACGGCATGGTGTAGCCCGGCACCCCAGGCATCGGTGCGCGGGTTGCTGGCCTGCTGATAGATGCCGATCAGGCGGGTGGCGCCCAGTTGCCATGACAGCGC
>JBECKT010000106.1:0-3777 GCA_040235405.1 Alcanivoracaceae bacterium | reverse complement strand
ACCGCCGATTCAAATACCTTCATGCCATCGGCCAGCGTGCGGGCAAACTGCTCCTCTTCCGCCAGCAGCGCTTTCTCGATCCGTACCTGCCCTTCTTTCAGTTCCGGATAGGCCTCGCCCATCTCGGCTACCAGGGCTTTGCTGAGCTTATGGAAAAACGGTTTGTCTTGCCCCAGTTTGTGGCCATGGCGCAGGGCGCGGCGGATGATCCGGCGCAGTACGTAACCACGACCCTCGTTGGACGGAATCACGCCGTCGCAGATCAGAAAGCCGGCAGAACGAATGTGGTCGGCAATAACGCGCAGGGATTTTTCTTCCATGTCCTTGCAACCGGTGGCGTCTGCCGCCGCTTTCAACAAGGCCTGGAACAGATCAATTTCATAATTGGAATGCACCTGCTGCATCACCGCGGAAATGCGCTCAAGGCCCATGCCGGTGTCGACACTTGGCTTCGGCAACGGCTTCAGCTCGCCATCCGGCTGGCGGTCAAACTGCATGAACACCAGGTTCCAGATTTCGATAAAGCGATCGCCGTCTTCCTCCGGCGAGCCCGGCGGGCCACCCCAAATATCCGCACCATGGTCGTAGAAAATTTCCGTGCAGGGGCCGCACGGGCCGGTATCACCCATGGTCCAGAAATTATCCGAAGCGTAAGGCGCGCCCTTGTTGTCACCGATACGGATAATGCGGTCTTTCGGCACACCCATATCGTTGGCCCAGATACTGAAAGCCTCGTCATCGCTGGCGTAGACCGTCACCATCAGCTTGTCTTTCGGGATATTCATCCACTCCGGGCTGGTCAGAAACTCCCAGGCAAAGCGGATCGCATCATGCTTGAAATAATCGCCAAAGCTGAAATTGCCGAGCATCTCAAAAAAGGTGTGATGGCGAGCGGTATAGCCGACATTCTCAAGATCGTTGTGCTTGCCACCAGCGCGGACGCAGCGCTGGCTGCTGGCAGCGCGGACGTAATCGCGCTTTTCACGGCCGAGAAACAAGTCCTTGAACTGGTTCATCCCCGCATTGGTGAACAACAGGGTCGGATCGTCGTGGGGCACCAACGAGCTGCTGGCGACAACGGCGTGGCCCTGACGGGCGAAGTAATCGAGAAAGGCCTGGCGAATGTCAGCACTCTTCATGGGATCGGGGCGTCCGGCTGGCAAAAAGAAAGCCGGGAGTATACCTGTCCGCTGCTTTTGTGACGATGGTCCGGGGACACGGCAGACAACCGGAACATCCGGTCTCAGTCATCCAGCTCGCGTATCTCCAGCGCATGAAAGCACTGTTCGCCGGTAAAGCCCCGGTACTGCAGGTATCGCAGCTGGCGGGCCTTTTCTTTCTGGTCAGTCACCGGTTTGTGGCCGAAGCGGCGTTCGCGTAGCGCTCTGGCCTGGGCGAACCAGTCAACCTCGAGGCTGGACAGGGCCTGATCAACCAGCGCTGCAGCAATACCGCGCTGCCTCAAATCCTGCCTGAGCCGCAGCAGGCCATGGCCGCGGTCAATGGCAGAGCGAATCAGCACCTCAAGATAACGATTTTCATCAAGGAAACGATGCTCCTCCAGCCAGTCCAGCACCGCAGCAACATCCACCTCCTCGCCGAACTTGCGCCGCAACTTGCGGGTAATCTCGCTGCGGGAATAGTCGCGCCGCCCCAGCCAGTCGAGGGCGGCACGGCGCATTTCCGCTTGCTGATCAGTCATCTGCCTCAACAGTCACTTCTTCGGAGGCCGAGGCAACAACCGGGACGGCCAGCATCTGGGCCCGGATTGCCGCTTCGATCTCATCGCGGACGGCCTTATTTTCCTTGAGATAATCGCAGGCATTGGACTTGCCCTGGCCAATCTTGTCGCCCTTGTAGGCATACCAGGCACCGGACTTGTCGACCAGGCCAAGCTGCACACCCATATCGATGATCTCGCCCAGCACATTGATGCCCTGACCGTAGAGAATCTGGAACTCGGCCTGGCGGAACGGCGGCGCCACCTTGTTTTTGACCACCTTGACCCGGGTTTCATTACCGGTGACCTCGTCGCCCTGCTTGACCGCGCCGATACGGCGAATATCCAGGCGCACCGAGGCATAAAACTTCAGTGCGTTACCACCGGTGGTGGTTTCCGGGTTGCCGAACATGACACCGATTTTCATACGGATCTGGTTGATAAAGATCACCAGACAGTTGGCATTTTTCACCGAACCGGTGATCTTGCGCAGCGCCTGACTCATCAGACGGGCCTGCAGGCCGACGTGGGAATCGCCCATTTCGCCCTCGATTTCCGCCTTCGGTACCAGCGCGGCCACCGAATCGATGATGATCACATCAACCGCGCCGGAACGTACCAGCATGTCGGTGATTTCCAGAGCCTGCTCACCGGTATCCGGCTGCGACACGATCAGGTCGTCCAGCTTGACGCCCAGCTTCTCGGCGTAGTCCGGATCAAGCGCGTGCTCGGCGTCGACGAAGGCACAGTTGGCCCCCTGCTTCTGGGCCTGAGCGATCACCGACAGGGTCAGGGTGGTTTTACCCGATGATTCCGGGCCATAGATTTCGACAATCCGGCCTTTTGGCAAACCACCGATACCCAGTGCCACGTCCAGCCCCAGGGAGCCGGTGGAAATGGCCGGGATACGCTCACGCTTCTGGTCGCCCATGCGCATAACGGAACCCTTGCCGAACTGACGTTCAATCTGGGCCAATGCGGCGGTCAGGGCCTTGCCTTTGTTCTGATCCATGATGGATTCCCTCTGCTGGTCGCTTGTGCGAATGAATGTCGGCTGACAGTCCGGCCGGTGACGCCAATCAGACACCAACGCCTGACCACTGTCAATATGGACAGTATTATGCAAATCCCGGAAATGATCGCAAGGGCTATCCGCCCAATCTCGCTATAAGCCCTTGCAGCGCCCGAATGACAGTCTGTTCCCGCACTGCCTGTCGGTCGCCGTGAAGCAGGAAGCACTCGGCCTCGGCGTAGCCCAGCTTCTGACCCCAGGCCACCCAGACCGTGCCCACCGGTTTGTCGACCGTGCCACCGTCCGGCCCGGCGATGCCGGAAACGGCGATGGAAAGGTGCGCTCTGGAGCGCTGCACCGCGCCCTTGGCCATCTCCAGCACCACTTCCTCGCTGACTGCGCCGAACCGGCTCAGGGTATCCGCCGCAACCCCCAGCATTTCCTGTTTGGCCTGATTCGAGTAACTGACATAACCGCGCTCAAACCAGGCCGAACTGCCAGCCACCGAGGTAATCGCCTCGGCGATCCAGCCACCGGTGCAGGACTCGGCGGTGACCAGCATGATCTTCTGCCGGGCCACAAGGCGGCCGGCGCGTTCGGCCAGAACGTGAATCTGATTGTCCATGAAGCTCCTGCTGACGAAGGTGTAGATGGGGCGGGGCACGTACACGTATTTAAGTCATGCCTGCCGGATGGCCAATGGTAAACGGCCTATTCCCGAGACACATGACCCAGGATGAACCTGCAGAAACTTCCCGGAAGCCTGCCACCGACCATCAGAAAGTCGCAATATCATATATGTTCAGATCCCCGGGGGAAGGTCAAATGCCGTCCCGGCTTGGGGCCGGTCCCCCCACCCGCTATACTGATCCCAATCCGCATACACGATGACAACAGGTACCTGGGTCATGCAAACCATCAAGCAAATCGTTCATGACATTGCCGATCATCTTCCGGAGCAAGCCACTTTTGATGATGCCCTGTACGCCCTGTACGTCCGGCAAAAACTGGAGGAGGGCTTGCGCGATCTGGACGAAGGTCGCAC
>JBECKT010000107.1:0-3623 GCA_040235405.1 Alcanivoracaceae bacterium | reverse complement strand
ACCACCTCGCCGTTATCAGCGTACGCGGGCCGGAGAGCGAGAAATTCCTGCAGGGACAGCTGACTTGTGATCTGAGTGAAGCACTTGCCGGGCAGTGGCGGCTGGCCATGCATCTGGACCTGAAAGGACGCGGTCAACACAGCTATCTGGTGTTGCCCGCTGACGATGGCGTCGACCTGCTGACAAGCCGCGCCCGTATCGACGACGCTTTCGCCGCGCTGAAAAAGTACGCCATGTTCAGCAAAGTGACGCTAACGCTGGCCGGGCAGCGGGTTGCCCTGATGCTACGCGAACCGGCCGCGGATGAAGCCCTCAGTGGTGTCCCTGTACCCACCCATATCGGTCAGGTGCATCAGGGTCAGCACAGCACACTGGCACGGCTAGACGTCAATACCCTGCTGCTACTGACCAGCGAAGACGGCGCCCGGCATCTGCTCAACCACTACAGCGTCGCCGAACTGGGCGGCATGGATGACTGGCTGCTGCACGAGATCCGCTCCGGCATCGGCCATATCCGTCCCGGCGGTGAAGCACTGTGGCTGCCACAGGCGCTGAATTACGACCTGCTGCACGGAGTGAACTTCAAAAAGGGCTGCTACCTCGGCCAGGAAGTGGTAGCACGCATGCACTTCAAGGGAAAAATGAAACAGCGCATGCAGCATCTGTGCTGGCAGCCGGGCGCGACTGCCGAGGCCGGCAGCGTGCTTCGCGATGATAAAGACAGTGCCGTTGGTGAGCTGGTTTGCGCAATCAGCGATGGCCAGCAGACTGAAGCACTGGTGGTGTTGCGGCTCGGCCACGACGGCGCACTGACACTGAATGGACAAACACTGGCCTGGCGAAAAGCGGACCTGCCCTACCCGCTTCCCGCCTGATCACCTGTAGGAGCGGTCGATCGACCGCGATTCCCGGCAAGAAATCGCGGTCGGTCGACCGCTCCTACAGAGTCTTGACGTCCATCAAACAGCCTGGACCATCAGGTTTTTTTGGCGAAAAACTGCTGGATGCTGGAAAAATCCAGCTGGCCGTGGCCCTGACTGCCATGTACCGCGTACAGACTTTTTGCCAGTGAACCCATCGGCGTGCTGGAACCGCTCGACAACGCCGCTTCCAGCGCCAGACCGAGATCCTTGTTCATCAGATTGACGGCAAAACCGCCGGCATAGTCACGCGATGCCGGCACATTCTCCATCACGCCTGGCCAGGGGTTGTACAGCTCCAGCGACCAGTTGCGGCCGGAACTGGCGAGCATGATATCCGACAACACTTTCGGATCGAGGCCATGATCCGCGCCCAGCTGCAGCGCTTCGCAGGTGCCGATCATATGAATCGCCAACAGCATGTTGTTGCACAGTTTTGCGGTTTGTCCGGCGCCATGATCACCGGCACGGAACACCTTCTTGCCCATCTGCAGCAACACCGGCTCGGCACGCTGGACATCTTCCGCCGCGCCGCCGCAGATAAAGGTCAGCGTCGCCGCCGCTGCGCCGGCGACACCGCCGGATACCGGCGCATCAATCATACGTCGGCCGCTGGCTTCCGCAGCTTGTGCCACCTGTTTCGCTGTGGCGGCATCAATGGTCGAGCAGTCAATAATCAGCGCGCCTGCAGGAATGTGTTCGAGCACGCCCTTGTCGCCAAGATACAGAGAGGAAACCGCCTTGCCCGAGGGCAGCATGCTGATTACCACGTCAGCATCCGCCACCGCATCAACCGGTGACTGCACCGCCATGGCGCCCTGCCCCGCAAGCGCATCCACCAGCGCCGGCTGCAAGTCGAATACACTCAGTTCATGACCGGCCTTGAGCAGATTGGCTGCCATCGGCCCGCCCATATGACCAAGACCAAAGAATGCAATTTTCATAACGCCTCCAGCGGATGTGGATTGACGGGGCTGACAAAGAATTCATTCAGCACCTGTTCAGGAAAATCCCCGACTTTGCGATAACGGAAAGCCGGACTGCCGTCCTTGTCGATCAGCAGCGCACGCACCCCTTCGCGAAAATCATCATGCAGAGCACATTGTACCGACATGCTCCATTCCATACGAAACGCCTCGGCCAGCGACATCTGCCGTACCCGCCGCTGCGACTCCCAAACCAGCCAGGCGGTCTGCACACAACCTTTTGCCAGCGTTGCCGCCGCTTTTTGCAGCAGCGGTTCGTCGCCCTGATAGCCAGTGATCCGGTCATGCAGTTGCGCCAGCGAGTCAGCATCACACAAGGCGTTAATCTGATCGAAATGATCGCGCAGGGTGCTGGGCGGCAAGGCTTCAGTTTCGATCTGCTGCTGGCGCAACACGGCCGAGACGGCGGCATGATCAAGCTGCACCTGATCAAGAAGCTCATTCACCACGGCAGCCTTGCGCTCATGACTGATAGCGCGATCAGCAAGACCGACAAACAGGGCATCGGTAACATTGATATTGGCGCCGGTCAGGCCGAGGAACAGACCCAGACGTCCGGGCATGCGATTGAGGAACCAGCTGCCACCGACATCCGGGTGCAGGCCGATGGTGATTTCCGGCATGGCGATGCGGCTTTTTTCGGTCACTACACGATGTGAGCAGCCGGACATCAAGCCAAGGCCGCCACCCATGACAATGCCATGGCCCCAGCAGATCACCGGCTTGCCGAAAGTGTGCAGCAGGTAGTCGAGGCGATATTCGCGGGCGAAGAAGTCTTCGGCGTACTGATTTCGTTGGCCCTTCGGTGTTTCGACCATGCTCTGATACAGGCGGACGATATCGCCGCCGGCGCAAAAAGCCTTTTCGCCTTCGGCGTCGAGCCAGATGGCGGCGATGTTATCGTCCTGCTGCCAGTCACTTAGCTGTGCGTAAAGCAGATCGATCATTTCCAGCGACAGGGAGTTCAGTGTCTTTGGCACATTCAGGGTGGCGAAGCCGACTTGCTTGCCGGCTTTGGTTGTTTCTGTGCGGAACAGGACGGGTTGGTGCATGGGTTGTTGTTCTCCTGTCATGGGTGGTTTTGGTGATGCACCCTGATTCGAGTTAGGCAGTGAACCTTGGCGGTTGCTTTCAACCTCGCATCTTGCTGCTTAAGGAACCTCTGAAAAACTGTCATATCTGTTGTAGGAGCGGCCGATCGACCGCGATTTTTCCGAGCCTATCGCGGCCGATAGACCGCTCCGGGTTATTCAGAGCTTCCTTAGTTAATTCGGCGACTTTTGAAAATAATTGGTGGCTCGCAGCGCTGTGCCAGGCAGAAGGTGATTCTATTTGGCAGTCGGCCATTGCTGGGCGTCATGAAGAACACGCAAGATTTCAATGCAGCCTTTGCTGAAAGCCTCTCGGTAGATCACGATAAACGGGATGCCATCGATAACCAGCTCTCGGGTATTTTTCAGTCGTCCAATGCGCCCGGCGCCGGGATGATCGGGCAGGATCAGAGAAGTGCTGTCGATGATTCTCATCACAACATTGATAGCAACAGTGGGGCTATTTTGCTGGGCGATATGGGTTTCGATTGTATCCAGATCGTTGCTTGCGAGGTCAGTCCACTTGAGCTGCACGTTTGGCCTCCCACTTGGCCTGAACGTCTGCATGGTCGATCAGGCGCCCTTCATCTGCAGCTTTCACGCCTTTTTCGACTTCACGGATAAAC
>JBECKT010000104.1:0-40401 GCA_040235405.1 Alcanivoracaceae bacterium | reverse complement strand
TGGCGATTGAAGCATCGAACAGGCTGTCATCCGAGCGACGGCCGACCACACTGACATTGCCCTTGTACAGCTTCACCCGAACCTCACCGTTAACGTACTCCTGAGTGGCATCGATCAGCTGCTGCAGGGCCAGACGCTCCGGCGACCACCAGTAGCCGTTGTAAATCAGCTCAGCGTATTTCGGCATGATGCTGTCTTTCAGGTGCGCCGACTCACGGTCCAGCGTCAGCGATTCGATCGCCCGGTGGGCGCGCAGCATCACCGTGCCGGCCGGAGTTTCGTAGCAACCGCGTGACTTCATGCCAACGTAACGGTTTTCCACCAGATCAAGCCGACCGATACCGTTGGCGCCAGCCACCTTGTTCAGCTGTTCCAGCACCTGAGCAG
Organism: Alcanivoracaceae bacterium; assembly: GCA_040235405.1. Classification (GTDB taxonomy): domain Bacteria; phylum Pseudomonadota; class Gammaproteobacteria; order Pseudomonadales; family Alcanivoracaceae; genus PGZG01. The sequence goes on along the minus strand of JBECKT010000104.1, from coordinate 40,014 downwards.
CACTGGTGGGCTTGCCGTCGATAGCAACGATATCGCCCTTCTGATAAGTCAGGGTGACGTAGGTCGGTTTATCCGGCGCGGTTTCCGGGCTGACGCTCCAGCGCCACATGTCCTCTTCCGGCTCCCACCACGGATCTTCCAGATTGCCGCCCTCGTAGGAGATATGCAGCAGGTTGGCGTCCATGGAGTACGGCGACTTTTTCTTGTTCCTGGCAAAATCGACCGGAATGTTGTGGGTTTCGCAGTAAGCCATCAGCTTTTCACGCGAGGTCAGATCCCACTCGCGCCATGGTGCGATCACCTTAACGCCCGGCTTCAGCGCATAGCCGCCGAGCTCGAAGCGAACCTGATCATTGCCCTTGCCGGTGGCGCCGTGGGAAATGGCGTCAGCACCGGTTTCATTGGCAATTTCGATCAGACGCTTGGCAATCAGCGGACGGGCAATGGAAGTACCGAGCAGGTACTCGCCTTCGTAAATGGTGTTGGCACGGAACATCGGGAAAACGAAATCGCGGGCGAATTCCTCGCGCAGGTCCTCGATGTAGATTTCTTTCACACCCATGGCCTGAGCCTTGGCGCGGGCCGGTTCGACCTCCTCGCCCTGGCCGATATCGGCGGTGAAGGTCACCACCTCACACTGGTAGGTTTCCTGCAGCCAGCGGACGATTACCGAGGTATCGAGGCCCCCGGAATAGGCCAGTACCACCTTCTTGATATCGGACATGCAACACCCCGTGGTGAAAGATCGGTTCAACAGGGCGCGTATTGTAGGGGCCCGGCGGCCAGTTATCCATGCACCGGCGTTTTTATCCCCGGACCGGATCGGGTAGCATGGGCGCCCTGACTGGAGCCCCGATGACTGACCGAACCCCCTCTTTTGCTGCCCGTTTCCGCGGTTTTCTGCCGGTTGTGGTGGATGTGGAAACCGGCGGGTTCAACCCGCGTACCGATGCCCTGCTGGAAATCGCTGCAGTAATGATTGATATGGACGAGGACGGCAAACTGCAGCCGGGCCGTTACCACCACTTCCATGTTGACCCGTTCGAAGGGGCCAACATCGAACAGTCAGCCCTGGACTTCACTGGCATTGACCCGGACAACCCGCTGCGCGGCGCGGTGCCGGAGCAGCAGGCCATCAACGGCATCTTCGATGCCGTGCGTCATGCGATGCGCAGCTACGGCTGCAACCGTGCGGTGCTGGTGGGCCACAACGCTTTTTTTGATCACGACTTCGTCAAGGCCGCAGCTACCCGCATTGACCACAAGCGTAATCCGTTCCACCCGTTTTCCTGCTTTGATACCGCCACGCTGGGCGGTCTGGCGTTCGGCCAGACCGTGCTGGCCAAGGCCTGCGAGATGGCCGGCATTCCGTTCAGCCAGAAGGAAGCGCACTCGGCCCTGTATGACGCCCAGCGCACCGCCGAGCTGTTCTGCACTATCGTCAATCACTGGCAGTCGTTTGGCGGCTGGCCGCCGGTGCCGCCCGGCGAGATGGCCCCGACGCTGGCAAAGAATCCGGTCAAGCTGCAGGACGACGATATGGATTTCAGCAAGGAATTCGGCGCCTGATGGCAGCCGGGAAATAAAAAAAGGGCGGGAAATCCCGCCCTTTTCTTTGCCTGATCGTTAATCAGAGCTTGTCGGCATTGCCGGCCAGATACTTGGCTACACCTTCCGGGGACGCGTTCATGCCGCTGTCGCCCTTCTGCCAGCCCGCCGGGCACACTTCGCCGTGCTCTTCATGGAACTGGATAGCGTCAACAATGCGGATCAGCTCTTCCATGTTGCGGCCGATCGGCAGGTCGTTAACGATCTGGCTGCGCACCACGCCATTCTTGTCGATCACGAAGGCACCACGGAATGCCACACCGCCTTCAGACTCCACGTCGTAGGCCTTGGCAATGGAGTGGGTCATGTCGGCCGCCAGAGTGTATTTCACCTGACCGATACCGCCCTGATCCACCGGGGTGTTACGCCAGGCATTGTGGGTAAAGTGGCTGTCGATGGACACGCCAATCACTTCCACGCCACGCTCCTTGAACGCGTCCATACGGTGATCCAGTGCGATCAGCTCGGACGGGCAGACGAAAGTGAAGTCCAGCGGGTAGAAGAACACCAGACCGTATTTGCCCTTGATGGCCTCCGACAGGGTGAAGGAATCAACGATGGAACCATCGCCCAGTACTGCGGGAACAGTGAAATCCGGAGCCGGTTTACCTACCAGTACGCCCATAACATCCTCTCTCGTATCAATCGGGTGGGTGAAGTTGAGAACGGGATGATACCGCGCCCGAGGAGCGATGACACCCGCCAGGCTCATTCAGAAAAGCAGCAGCTCACCCCGAACACCGGCGTTCAGGCGTTCTCGCCCGGCTCGGCCACGGCAGCGGCCTCAATCAGTGATGCCAGCTGACCACTACGGTGCATCTCCAGCAGGATATCGCTGCCGCCAACCAGCTCTCCCTTGATCCACAGCTGCGGGAAGGTCGGCCAGTTGCCGTACTGCGGCAGGCTGGCACGAATTTCCGGGGCCTCGAGAATGTTTACATAAGCAAACGGCTTGCCAACAGACGTAATGACCTCAACCGCCCGGGCCGAGAAACCGCACTGGGGAAACTGTGGCGTCCCCTTCATGTACAAAATGACCGGATTGCCTTCGATCTGCTCTTTGATGACTTGCATGATTTCCATTGGGGGACTCCTACGGGGTGCCGGGGGCGCATTGTAGCAAAGCAACGTGCAGAACACCTCACGCGACCTGCGTGAGTCAGCAAAAAGGGCCCCGAAGGGCCCCATCTGCAGCTGTTCCGACACTTCAGAACTTCACTTTTACACCTACGCCGGCATAGCGCGGCATATTGACCCGCACACCCGCCGGGCTGCGGGAAGCCACGGCCTGCTCGTCAAGCAGGTTTTCCACCTTGGCGTACACTTCGGTGGACGGGCTTAGCTGGTAGTGTGTGGCAAGATCCAGGGTCCAGAACTCTTCAGTCACCAGCAGCTGATCATTGACCCGATCACAGCCGAAGGTAATACAGACATCATCCCGCAGGGTGGCATTGGCGTAAGTTGCCCAGCCGGTGCCGTTATCCAGACCAACGGTGACAGACACCATCTGCTCGGCCAGATACGGCAGGCCATCACCCCGCTCGGCGATGTCCGGATCACCACTGCCCACCACTGCGCTGTCGGTGATCTCGGCATCGGTCCAGGTCCAGGTCAGCCGGGTCGGCACACTCCAGCTACCGTTGCGGTAAAGCACATCGCGATAGGCCAACTCCAAGCCACGAATATCGGCTTCACCAATCTGCGCAGTACCACTGGTCTGACCACCGGTACAGGGGGCAGCCACGGTACAGTTCTGAACAATATTGGAGTAGTCGCTGAAGAAGGCGATCAGGTCCAGCGAACTGTCACCCTTGCGGTAGCGGGTACCCAGCTCCCAGTTCACACTTTCCTCCGGATCGGTTGATCCGCCGGCACCTGCCGGGGTGAAGCCCTGATGTACACCAGCCAGCAAGGTCACTTCTTCAGTAAGCGCGTAGGTAGCGCCAATACCCGCCATCAGCTCATCAGTTTTGTTACTCGCCGGGGTACCGGATACCACATTGCGGGGCTGGCCATCAGAGTAACGGGTTTCCAGTGTTTTGATATCCTCGTAGCGCAGCAAGGTGGTGATCTGCCAACGATCGATAATCATCCGGTCCTGCGCCCACAGCGACACAGCCTCCGCTTCCCCGACCCGGTTATCCCCCGCGCCCACGGCGCCAGTGCTCTGGTAAATCAGGTTACCGTTGCTGTCCTGGTTAAAGGTATCCACTGGCTGGTAGCGGCTGATTTCATCTTCGTGATAGCGAGCACCAACCAGCCACTCGTGTTTGACCGAGCCAACATAGAAAGCATCGCTGTACTGCGTCTGTACACCCTGGCCGAAATAGTCGCGGGCATTGTTCTTGATGGTCAGCGTCGCTGCAGCAATACCATCCAGAATGTCTTGCCTGGCCGCGTCGGTATTGGCGTCGTAAAGGAAGCCGCCAATACTCTGGCCGTCAATCCGGTCCACCTTGTACCAGTTGCGATAAAAATCCGTGCGATAAATAGAGGAGGTCAGCATGCCTTCGTCCGTCAGCGCAATCTGGTGCTGAATCTGGAAGGTGCTGTGACGATTGTTCATCTGATCAAGCTCGGTCAGACCGTAACGCCGGTTCGGATCGGCATTGAAGTCCGCATCAGTCAAGCCGATGTAGGAAGCGTTAGAGGTTTCTTCAGAGTACTGCGCCTTGATATCTACCTGCTGCGCATAGGTGGCTGCCGGCTTGCTGCGCCAGCGCAGCTTGGCAACATAATCCTGAATGGCAAAGCCACTGTCACGGCTGGAGCGATCAATCTCATGAAAGCCGTCATTGTTGTGGCGGTACGCTTCCAGCAAGTAACCCCACTGACCGTCCTGGCCACCGTACCAGACGTGGGTTTTCTGATTGCCGAAGGTGCCGCTCTCCACATCCACCTGCCCCTGCTCCGATGCCGGAACAGGCGTACTGATCAGGTTAACTGCACCGCCGACGGTGTGCGGGCCGTAACGCAACACTTCCGGCCCCTTGAGCACTTCCACCGCACTCATGCGGCCGGAGTAGGGAAAATAGTAGGCAGACGGGTCTGCATAGGGGGCCGGCGCAATCAGGACACCGTCTTCCATCATGGTCAACTTGCTGTTGCGCTCAGCCACTGCGCCGCGAATGCTGATATTCGGACGCAAACCAAAACCTTCTTCTTCCTGAATGTAAACGCCTGGCACCTCGCGGAGAATCCGGTGAATATCGGTGTAGCTGAAACGCCCAAGGTCCTCGTCGCTGACTTTGTAAGAGGCGCCGGACATGGCCGTCGGATTGACCGCATCTTCAATGATGACGACCTCGTCGAGCAGACGCTTCTGTGCCTCTTCCGCCAGCACCAGCGCACTGGCTGGCAATGCTGCCATGGCCACGATCAGGGCCTTGAGCTTGTAATTCCCCATGATTTCTCTCCGAACGGATAACAGTTGGCTGAGCTTGAAGTGACGCCACCCTAACAAAACAATAACGCGAATGCAAACGGTTCTTATTTAGATAAGCATCCACAAGGAATGCTGGGCCCGGACCGGTCGAATGCAGGCGAAAGCCAGTTACCACGGGCATTGCAGGGCCGAAATCATGGGGCTATCATCCGTCCTCCCCCGGCAGCTCTGGCTGCCGTTTTTCGTTTCAGGACGGAGGCGTCCCGGAGCCGGTGATGAGTGATACGACGAAAACCCGCGATCAGTACCTGATGCCCACCTACGCCCGCCAGCCGGTGATGTTCAGCCGTGGCGAGGGCTGCTGGCTGTTTGATGAGGCAGGTAATCGCTGGCTCGACGGGGTCGCCGGTATCGCCGTCTGCAACCTCGGCCACTGCCATGCGGCGGTGACTGCTGCCATTGCCGAACAAGCGGCAACGCTGGTGCATACCTCGAACCTGTACCGGGTCGAGCGGCAGGAGGCACTGGCGGAAAAGCTCTGTCAGGCCGCCGGCATGGAGAAGGTGTTTTTTTCCAACTCCGGGGCCGAGGCCAATGAAGCGGCGATCAAGCTGGCGCGCCTGCATGGTCACCGCAAGGACATCGAGGTTCCGCACATCATCGTTATGGAAAACGCGTTCCATGGCCGCACCATGGCGACCCTGACCGCCACCGGCAACCGCAAGGCCCAGGCCGGTTTTGAACCGCTGGTGCAGGGCTTTATCCGGGTGCCGTTCAACGATCTCGAAGCAGTGCGCAGGGTTGCCGCCAGTAACCGGCAGATTGCCGCAGTGCTGGTCGAGCCGATTCAGGGCGAAGGCGGTATTCATGTACCGACAGCGGACTACCTGCACGGTCTCAAGCAGATCTGCGACCAGCATGACTGGCTGCTGATGCTGGATGAAATCCAGACCGGCAACGGCCGTACCGGTAGCTACTTTGCCTTTCAGCAGATGGGCGTGCTGCCGCATGTGGTGACCACCGCCAAGGGGCTGGGCAACGGCTTCCCGATTGGCGCCTGCCTGACTCAGGGCAAGGCGGCAGCACTGTTCGGCCCCGGCAGCCATGGCAGCACCTACGGTGGCAACCCGCTCGGCTGCGCTGCCGGCTGTGCTGTGGTCGACACCCTGACCGGTGGTGTGATCGCCGCAGTCAACGCCCGTGGCGAATACCTGCGCCAAGCCCTGCGCAAACAATTTGCTGACTTGGCGATGGTGAAGGAAGTGCGCGGTCTCGGTTTGATGACCGGTATCCAGTTCGACCGTGATTGCCCGGAACTGGTCGCCATGTGTCGTGACCGTGGCCTGCTGATCAATGTCACCGCCGGTAGCGTCGTGCGCCTGGTGCCGCCACTGGTGATCAGCGAAAGTGAAATTGATGAGTTGGTGACACGGCTGAATGATGCCGTGCGTGCCTTTGTTCGCGAACAGGAGGCCGCATGAGCGTGCGTCACTTTCTTACCTTGCTGGATCTGACCCCGGCAGAACTGAACCGGCTGATTGCCCGTGCCATTGAACTGAAGGCGATGCAAAAACGTGGCGAGCGGCACGATATCTTTCGTGGCAGAACGCTGGGTATGATCTTCGAGAAATCCTCGACCCGCACCCGGGTGTCGTTTGAAGTGGCCATGACTCAGTTCGCCGGCACCAGCATTTTCCTGTCGCCGCGCGACACCCAGCTCGGTCGCGGCGAACCGATTGAAGATGCCGCACGGGTGCTGTCACGGATGGTCGATGCGGTGATGATCCGCACCTTTGCCCATGACATTGTCGAAACCTTTGCCGCCCACTCTGCGGTACCGGTCATCAATGCGCTGACTGATGATTTCCACCCCTGCCAGCTGCTCGCCGACATCCAGACTTTTGTCGAACATCGCGGCAGCATTCAGGGCAAGCGTGTGGTCTGGGTCGGCGACGGCAACAATATGTGTAACAGCTACATCAACGCCGCGCGCCAGTTTGATTTCGAACTGGTGGTGAGCTGCCCGGAAGGCTTTGAACCGCGCGCGGATCTGGTTGAACGCGAGCGTGGCCGCGTCAGCATCGAGCGCGACCCGGCCAAAGCTGCGCAAGGCGCGCATCTGGTGGTGACCGATGTCTGGGCGTCCATGGGTCAGGAACAAGAGCAGGCCAGCCGTGAGCGTGCCTTCGCTGATTATCAGGTCAACACCTCCCTGATGGACCGCGCCAGCAAGGACGCGCTGTTCATGCATTGCCTGCCAGCCCACCGGGGCGAGGAAGTCAGCCACGAAATCATGGACGACCCGCGCTCCGTAGTCTGGGACGAGGCGGAAAACCGTTTGCATGCGCAGAAGGCGTTGCTGGAATTTTTGCTGACCGGACCACAGTAGGGCATTCTGTGCCGGTCGCCGACTGCGGATTCTGATCTGATGACTGCCCCGCTACTGCAGCTCGAAAATATTGCCTGCCATTACGACAATGAGCCGGTGGTCCGCGACATCAGTTTTTCCCTTGATCCGGGACAGATTGCCTGTCTGCTCGGCCCGTCCGGCTGCGGCAAGACCACCACCCTGCGCACCATTGCCGGTCTCGAACCGCTGACCGCCGGGCGCATCCTGATTGACGGCCGGGAAGCGTCGCGACCGGGCTTTACGCTGGCGCCGGAGAAGCGCGGCCTCGGCATGGTGTTTCAGGAGCATGCGCTGTTCCCGCACCTGAACATCAGCGACAACGTTGCCTTTGCCCTGCGCAAGCTGTCGCGATCTGCGCGCGAAAAACGGGTGCGCGAATGTCTGGCGATGGTGCGTCTGGATGAACTGCGCGAACGTTTCCCGCACGAACTGTCCGGCGGCCAGCAGCAACGGGTTGCACTGGCCCGGGCGCTGGCGCCACGACCGCGACTGATGCTGCTGGACGAACCTTTTGCCAGCCTTGATCTGGATCTGCGCCGGCAGTTGAACCGCGAGTTGCTGGGCATCCTGAAACTGGAAGGGATCACCGCAGTGATGGTCACCCACGATCAGGAAGAGGCCTTTGCCATGGCCAGCCATATCGCCATCCTGCGCGCCGGCGAGCTGGTGCAATGGGATTCGCCCTACCGGATTTACCATGCCCCGGGCAGCCGCTTTGTCGCCGAATTTGCCGGTCAGGGTGCATTTCTGGCGGGCAAGGTTCTGGCCGATGGTCAGGTGAGAACAGTGGTTGGCGAGCTGTCATCCGAGAAGCCGTTGAATCTGCAGGCGGATGCCGATGTTGATGTGCTGTTGCGACCGGAAGATGTAGTGCCGGATCTTGAAGGGCCGATTGCCACCCGGGTACTGGAGCGGATTTTTACCGGCGCCAATATTCTCTACCGCCTTGGTCTGACCAATGGTGAACACCTCACTTGCCTGACCGGCAGCCACTTCGATCTCGCCGTTGGCCGTGAGTGCCGGGTGCAGATTGCGGCGAAACATCTGGTTGTGTTTCCGCGCGGTTAAACAGCCGTCACAACCAGCGACTGTTTCTTGAAAACTGGCCGCGCAAAAATTCCATCTGGTCGCCACGAATCCGCGAGCTGTTGATCAGCGCCAGATACTCGGCCATGTTCGGCACATAGGGCAGTGCCAGCAATTCCATATTGCACTCTTCCGGACGACGGTTGCCCTTGTGCTGATTGCAGCGCCGGCAGGCGGCGACCACATTCAGCCAGCGGTCCTTGCCTCCACGTGACACCGGCAGGATGTGATCACGGGTCAACTCGTGATCATGGAAGCGGTTACCGCAGTACATGCAGACATGCTGCTCACGACGAAACAGCGCCCGATTGGTCAGCGGCGGATGACTGCGCGGGTGTGGATTGGGGCGACCATCACAGGCAATGATCGAGTGCAGCTCCATCGAGGAAGTCATGCCGGTGGCGCGGCACAGGCCGCCGCGCAACTGATAGATCACATCACCGAGCGTCCAGGTCACCATGCCGCGGGCATACAACACCGCCGCCGACTGCCAGTCGAGCCACTCGACCGGCTTGCCAGTGATATCCAGACGCAGAATACGTTCCATACAGCATCCTCAGCCACAATGACCCACCATCTGTTTCGACGGTATGACCATGGGGCCGCCATAGCGGCCTCCGGTTCAGGTTGACTGGCGTGACGACCAGGTCATCAACACCGGAATGCAGGGTGAGCTTCGCGGCATCGCCGGAAGCATCAGGTTGGGCAAATAATAAACAGTAATTTGCTGAAGCTGACAACCTGCTTCAGCGAAATAACGGCAAACGGTAGCAAGCCTCTGCCCGACCGCCGGTATTGTCGGCATCGGTCATCACCGCCACGGCATCAACCTGATCCACTTTCATGTCGTGAAAACGACGAAAATCCGCCGCCACATCGCGCTCGAAACTGTGCCACTCACCGAGCCCTTCATCGCCGCTTTGCACCACCACCATGATGGCGTTACCGGTGAACGGATTCGGCCAATGACGGCCCACCGGATGCTGCCGTGACCAGACGTAATTGATGGCCCGGGTCTGCCACGGCAGGAAGCCTTCACGGATCACATAGACCCGGGCAATGAAGTCATCACCGGCTTTGCTTTGCTCCGCTGCCGGTCGGGCCGGCGCCAGCGGCGCCCCGGCTTTCCAGCTCCAGCTCAGCGTTGGCGCCTGCTTCAGAGTGGTTTCTACTGCCCGGATCAGCCCCGAGGCACTGCCGTTGGCCTCGGCCCGGACACAGTCATCCTGCTGCCGGTAGGCGGTCTCGCCAGTGAAACGGACAGCTTTCCAGCCTTCGATCGCTGAAGGCTCCCAGGCGGCCCACGCCGGTGACGTGCAGGCCAGTAACAGCAACGCGCCAATTCTGGTCATTGAGACGTCTCATCAATGGTTGCGAGGAAAATGGTTGCGAGGAAACCCTTCTGGATTGCCCCGAAAGTTGCCTACAATGCACCACTTCGACCTCTGATGTACCGGAAACCCGCCATGCAATATGACTATCTGATCGTCGGTGGAGGTTCCGCCGGCTGTGTGCTGGCCAACCGCCTGTCCGCCAACCCCGCCACCAGGGTCTGCCTGCTGGAAGCCGGCCCCGACGACAACAGCCTGCTGGTGCGGATGCCGGCCGGCATTATCGCCCTGATGAGGTCAAGCAAACGTAACTGGCGTTACTACTCGGTGCCGCAGAAGGCGCTTAACAATCGTCAGGTCTATATCCCGCGCGGCAAGACCCTGGGCGGCTCCAGCGCTGTCAACGCCATGTGCTACACCCGCGGTCACCGCTGGGACTATGACCACTGGGCCTCGCTCGGCAACAGTGGTTGGGGCTGGGACGAGGTGCTGCCACTGTTTCGCCGCGCCGAACATAACGAGCGCGGCGCCGACCAGTTCCATGGTGTAGACGGCCCGCTGAACATTGCCGACCTGCGTTTCCATCATCCGGTCAGCGCGGCCTTTATCGAGGCCGCCGGCCAGGCCGGTTTCCCGAAGAGCCGGGAGTTGAACAACGAGGTGCAGGAAGGCGTCGGCCTGTTCCAGGTCAATCAGAAAGGCGGCGAGCGTTTCAGCGTGGCGGCGGCTTATCTGCACCCGGTAATGGATCGCCCGAACCTGACCGTGATCACCAATGCCCGCGTCACCCGCGTGCTGTTCGACGGCAAGCGCGCCACCGGCGTCGAGTATCGTCAGGGCCGACAGACGCTGCAGGTTGAAGCGGCGGAAACCATTCTCTCCGGTGGCGCGATCAATTCGCCGCAATTGCTGCTGCTGTCAGGCGTTGGCGCCAGGGCCGATCTGGAGCCGCACGGAATCAAGCAGATTCACGAGCTACCGGGCGTTGGCAAGAACCTGCAGGATCACCCGGATGCGCTGGTGGTAACCCGCTCCAAACGCCACGACACCCTGAGCCTGGGCCCCCTCGGCCTGCCGGCGGCAATCAAGGGCCTGTTCAATTTTTTCAGCAAGCGCGAAGGCAGCCTGACCTCGAACGCGGCGGAATCCGGTGGGTTTATCAAATCCACCCCGGATCAGGAAATTCCCGATCTGCAGCTGCATCTGACCGCCGCCCTGCTCGACAACCATGGCCTGAATCTGGGCTTCAGTTTCGGCTTCGGCTACTCCGCCCATGTCTGCATTCTGCGACCGAAAGCGCGTGGCAGCATCACCCTGCAAAGTGCTGACCCGATGGCCGATGCGCTGATTGATCCGAATCTGCTGGGCCATCCGGACGACATGGAAGGCATGGTTCGCGGCGTCAGACAGGTCCGCAAGATTCTCTCCCAGAGTGCACTGGACCCATGGCGTGGCGATGAAATTTTTCCGAGCAGTTCGCTGCAGAGCGACGAGGAAATCCGTGCCTTCCTGCGCGCCAAGTGCGACAACATCTATCACCCGGTAGGCAGCTGCAAGATGGGTGTCGATGACATGGCGGTAGTGGCACCGGACAGCATGCGCGTGCATGGTCTGGAAGGCCTGCGCGTGGTCGATGCCTCGATTATGCCGACCCTGATCGGCGGCAATACCAATGCACCAACGGTGATGATTGCAGAGAAAGCGGCCGATCTGATTCTTGGCAAACCCGCCGCCTGACTTCCCTGACTCTGCCGCGCCCGGTGGGCGCGGTAGTCATTGCCGGGTCAGTTGCGGCGACATGGCAAAGCCGCTACGGCGCCACAACATCGCCACAATAAAACCGTGCACATTCAACAGCAGCGCCAACGTCCACTCGAAGGCGTTTTCCAGTTCATCGTGGCGTTCCGGTACCAACAACCCGGCGACAACAGAGATCAATCCGATCAATAACGTCACCAGGCTGAGCTGCACCAGCCGCTGCCCGACGTTGCCCCAGTGCGGATGCCTTCTCAAGCAGGCACCAAGCTGCAGCTGGGCAATATAGGTCAGGCCAAACCAGCCAATCACGCCGGCTCGACGCATGAAGTAGAAGGTATCACCGGCATGACCCAGCGCCAGCGTGTAGGTCAATAGCGCCAGCGATGACACCAGCCCAAGCCATGGCAAAGCCTTGCCACCGGCAAGATCAAGCAGCTGCAACCAGGCCCGATTCAGCCACCAGAACAGCGCCAGCAGCACACAGGCCGGGATCATGCCGCCTTTGAAAATAAAATAGGCGGTGCCATAGCGACCGGCACGGGAAATGCTGGAGCAGGTTTCCCAGTAAGGAAAGCACCAGCGCACATTACCCTCTACGGCGGAAACCAGAAAGGACAGGTGAATCGTCAGGAACGGGATGGCGGCACAGAGCAGCGCCAGCAACCAGAGCCGATGCGTCGATGCAAAAGCATTCATGGCAGCCAACCCCGTGTCCCGGCAGATCAGCGGATAACGACGAAGAACATGCCGCCGTTGCGATTCAGCCGCAATAAAATGGCGGCATCCTTATCGGGAATCGCAGCCTTCAGCTGATCCAGATCAGCCACATCCTGACGGTTGGCATTGATGATCACGTCCCCGGGGCGAATTCCGGCTCTTGCTGCCGGGCTGCCGGGCTCCACATCCTCCACCAGCACTCCCGTGTCGGCATGGTTCAGTTCGCCCTGACGCAGGTTACGGATGCTGGCACCCTGCAGATATCTGGACAACACACCACCATCGGATGTGGTCAGTGTAGTCTCACGAATGACGGCAGTGATTTCCCGCTGCTTGCCGTCCCGGACAACCGTCAGGCTGACCTTGTCGCCTACCGGCGACAGGCCCACCTTGTTACGCAAGTCGGCAACCCGGCGCACCGGCCGCCCGTCAGCAGCCACCACGACATCGCCCGCCTGCAGACCGGCATCTTCGGCGGCACTGTCTTCAAGCACATGGGTAATCACCACACCACGCTGGTCCTTGTCGACACCAAAGGCCTCGGCCAGCTCGGCGGTCAGGTCCTGGATATTGACCCCGAGCGAACCACGTCTGACCTCTCCATATTCGATTAACTGCGCCATGATGTTCGAGGTCATTTCCGTGGGAATGGCAAAGCCGATACCGACATTGCCGCCCGCCGGTGCAATGATCGCCGTATTGATACCGACCAGTTCTCCACGCAGATTGACCAGAGCCCCGCCGGAATTACCCGGATTAATCGAAGCATCGGTCTGGATATAGTTTTCATAACCATCCATGCGCAGGCCGGTACGGCCCAGCGCCGAAACAATCCCGGATGTCACGGTATGACCGAGGCTGAACGGGTTACCAATGGCGACCACAAAATCCCCCACCCGCAGGGTAGAAGAGTCTGCCACCGGCATTTGCGTCAGACCTTCCGCCGGCACTTTCAGTACCGCCAGATCGACATCCGCATCCATGCCAACCAGTTCTGCTTCCAGCGTACGACCATCATTCAGAGTGACTTCGATCTGCTCGGCGTTACGCACCACATGGGCGTTGGTCAACACATAGCCCTGTCTGGCATCAACAATTACGCCGGAGCCGGCACTGGTGGCGCGGCGCTCCTGCGGCATATTGGGCATATTGAAAAAGCGCCGGAAGAACGGGTCTTCCATCAGCGGATTCTGGGTCCGAACACGACCCTGGGTTGCGATATTGACGACCGCCGGGATGACCTGATCCAGCATTGGCGCCAGAGACGGCAGCGGCTGGCCATCCCCGGTGGTGCCGGGCAACGCCGCATGAACACTGAACGACTGCAATACCAGCCAGACAGCGCCGATCAGAATGACGGGGTAACGTGCCGAAAACGTCATGATGTTGTGCTCTCCTTGTGTCAGCATGGCGGAGTCGGACCCTGAGACAGAGTCACCGCCGGTTCGACTAAACCATCAGGCATCAGTTCAACCGGGGCAATGATATTGGGAAAGGGTGGCCAGATTAAACTCCATTGATTCTTACAGATCAGCCCATATAGTGGCACTGAATAGTGGCACGGAATCGGCCGAGCTGACGACGCCCCGGTGACGCCCGGCGACGCAGTGACGCTTGCGGCAGCAGCGCACGCCACACTTTTTGCAACCGCACATGCGCTCCTTTTCAGCAGAGTCTGTGCTGAAGGCTTTGCTCATGTACACTCCGTCAACTTCTGTTCACCATCTGACGGAAATCAGAGCGAGCCGGCAAGGGAGCCGGGGGAATAACATGAAAACCTCGCTACTCACGCTCGCCGGCCTGATGCTGGCCGGCAACGTTATCGCTGGCCCCGCCTCCGTTTCAGATGAGGTCATGGAGCGCTTTATCAATGCCTACCGGGATGACCCGGCCGCGCTGATCCGGCACGCACCACTGATCCGCCACGCCTCGGTGGCGCAGATGCACCACACCATCAGCAGCCTGGGCCTGACCCACTTCACCTATCTGTATCCAATAATCGTCTCCGGCGCCGAGCTTGAAGCGGCACGGGACATCCCGCTGGAACGCCTGTCGCTGGTGGCCGTGCGCGGTGGCAAGGTTATCCCGATCCCGTTCCAGATTGACGAGTTCAACCGTGACGGCCTGATCTGGATTGATGGCGAGACTCCGGGAAAAGCTGCCGGAAAGCAGGGCATGCTGGATGACTACGACGAACTGGTATTCATGTATCGCGACGGCGGAAGCGAACGCTATGACGCGTCGCGCCACGGCGCCATCAATGGGTCGCTGATTCAGGAAATCCGGCTCGAGAATGGCGACACCGCCGCCCGCTACGCCTATGTTGTCCAGGATGACCCTGCCCGCTCTGCGGCAAATTATGTCGATATCTCGCTGGAAGAAGGCTGGATCGAAAGTACCGTCATGCGTATGCGTTTTGACAAGCGCAATCTGCTCGGCATTGACCATGTAGAAAGTCTGGTGGGCCCGCATGCCGGGGAAAATGTCTTCGATAACATTCATATTTCCCTGTCCACCGGCATTCTCAACCCGAATCTGCGCTTCAGTCTGGATAGCGAGGACAATATCCGGGCGGTACCTCGCGGCGTAGCCCGTGGCCCGGTACGAAATACAGTACTGCTGAAGGTCCGGGTCTGGTATCTGGGCATGCCGACCATTGTCAGTCAGGACATTCATGTTCATTTCTACGAACAGGGTGCGGTGATTCCGATTCCGTTTGCCATCAGCAGCATCGGCTCACTGCGCCACTTTATCTCGCTGCTACGCGAGCCACGCTTTGAGTTGAATGTGGACTTTCATCAGCTTGATGGCGCCAACGTCACCTTTGACAGCGTCTATCGACCGGACACCCGCGGCGATGTCGATGGCTGGATGACCGACTTCGAAGTCGGCATGAACTATGCCCGTATGCCGGGCAACTGGTTACACCTCGACTCGCAACGCGGCTGGCAGATGTTTTTTGTCAACGGCATGCCACTGGTAGAGGGCGGCCTGTTCGATCAGTTTATGGAAGGCAGTGAACTCGGCATGGTGTATCGCGATGACCGCGAGCTGCAGGATGACACGATGCGTTATACCGGGGCGCTGCCGCGCCTCGGCTTTCGTCTGAGCGGCATGCCGGCACCGGTCATGGACCTGCTGGCCGCATCACCGAAGATGCCCCGCCACATCACCACACTGGGGGAGGCCATTGTCTGGCTCGGTGAAGACCCGGACCGGCTGAAGCGTTACGACGAAGCCGCCAACCGGATGCTGGCCCGACTGAAGGCTCGCGGCCTGATCACCAGTGCTGACCAGCTGGCTGAAGCCTTTATCACGGACATGGGCAGAATGCAGTTCAGCGGCCTGCCGCGCGCGCAACTCAACAGCCTGATAACAGATGCTATCCGGATCACTGTCAGTGATGTCGCTCAGGTCCGGCATGGCGAGATTCTGGCAACGATGGCCAAACTGGCCGCGGACCGGGGGATTGCCCTTAAGCAGTTGCGGCATGCTCATATCAACATGGTGCTCTGGTTCCCGGACGCCACCGGCAGCGCCGGACCACAGGGCTTTTTCCGTGAGATCAGCACACCGCCCCGGGCCGTCGCCAACCCGGCCACCGAGCTGGTCAACCAATAGGCCGACCAGCTCATGCCGGCTACGGCTGCAAGCGGATCCGGAAAAGCAACGCGTACAGCACCGGCGCGGCCACCATTGTCAGCACCGTCGCAAACGCCAGGCCAGCCATAATCGTTATCGCCATACTGGCGAAAAATGCATCCCAGATCAGCGGGATCATGCCGAGAATGGTAGTGAATGCGGCAAGAAATACCGGCCGCAAACGGCTGACGCTGGCATCTACCAGAGCATCCGGCAAGGGCTTGCCTTCCGCCGCCTGGGCATCCACTTCGTCAATCAGAACGATGGCATTTTTCATCAGCATGCCGGACAGGCTGAGAAAACCGAGCAGCGCCATAAAGGTAAAGGCCTGGCCGGTAGCTAACAGGCCGATACTGACGCCACAGATCGACATCGGCACGATCAACCAGATCACCAGCGGCTGCCGAACGCTGCCAAACAGCAATACCGAAATCACCAGCATAATCAGAAAGCCGATCGGTACCTGCTGCGCCAGAGATGCCTGCGCCTCGCTGGCACCCTCATACTCGCCGCCCCACTCAAGCACATAGCCCGCTGGTAACGGAATGGCCTCCACCTGACTGCGTAATTTTCTCAGTACCTGATCAGCGGTACGGTCAGCCGCCGGATCGGCCTGTACCTTCAACGCCCGCACCCGATTGCGACGATGAATCAAAGCCTCTTCAGTGGCCAATTCAAAACCGCTGACGACCTGACTGACCGGCACATAGGCCCGCTCGGCGCTGCTCCACATCAGACGGTCGGCAATGCGGCTGACACTGCCGCGCTCATCCAGCGGCGGCCGGACCACAATGGGTATCTGCGAATCACTTTCACGGTACACGCCGGCGCGAATGCCGGTGGTCGCGAACAATGAGGATGTGGTGAGTTCACTGCGGCCAATCCCGGCGATACGGCCACGCTCCTCATCATAGTGAGGAATAATCACCATCTCCTGCTGGCGCCAGTCAATACGAATATCCTGAAGCAAGCCGCTTTGTTCAAATACTTGTCGGGCCTTTTCACCAAGGCGCCGCAACTCGGCCGGATCGGCTCCCTTGAAGCGCGCTTCGATCTTGGCGCCGCCACCGGGCCCGAACATCAACCGCTGCGGATAGATCTCCAGATCCGGAAAATGTCGCGGCAGTGTCTCGCGCAGATCGGCAACCAGTGCATTAATATTGTCCCGATCGTCAACCCGGACAATCATCTGGCCGTAGGCGGGATTCGGCAACTCCGGCTCGTAGGTCAGCATAAAGCGGCTGGCTCCCTGGCCGATGAATCCGGTTACCGCTTCGACCTCGGGGTGCTCGCGCAACAACGCATCCATCGCCTCCAGTCGTTGCGCGGTTTGCTGAATATCCGCCCCCTGACGCAGCATCACATTCAGATAAAACATCGGCGTGTTCGAAGGCGGAAAGAAGGCGTGACGGAGGAATCCGAATCCGACTACGGACATCACGGTAATCATTACCAGCACCACCACGGTACGGCCACGATGACTCAGAACCGCAACCAGCAGCTCACGGTATCTGAGGTAAAACGAGTGACTGTAGGGATCCTCTCCCTCTTCATACTGATGGCCATCAAAAAGATAGTTGCCCAGCAATGGGGTGACAGTGATGGCAAGAATCCAGCTCAACATCAGCGAAATGGCAATAACCGCAAACAGCGAGAACAGGAACTCACCGGTAATGTCCGGTGACAGGCCGATCCCGGAGAACGCCATGATGCCAATAACCGTGGCACCGAGAAGTGGCATCTGCGTGCGGCGACTGGAGTCGCTGGCTGCATCTTTGGCCAACTGGCCGCGCTGGATCCCGATCAGCATCCCTTCGGCAATCACAATGGCGTTATCCACCAGCATGCCCATGGCGATAATCAGCGCACCAAGGGATATACGCTCCATCTCGATGGCAAAGATACGCATGAAAAATACCGTGCCCAGCACGGTAAGCAGCAGCGTAGCTCCGACGACCACGCCGACCCGCCAACCCATGGTCAGGCAGAGAACACCGATAACGATGGCCACCGACATCAGCAGACTGACAAGGAAGCTGTTGATCGCCTCATCGACCACCACATGCTGCTCGTAAATCGGCTGAATGCTGACGCCAAGCGGGATACTGCCTTGCAGGGATTCCAAATGCGCACTGACCGCCTTGCCCACTTCAACAATATTGGCGCTTTGCAGGCCGGCCACCGCAAGCGTAAAAGCTCGCTCGCCGTTGTGAATAATCAGATGATCCGGCGTGTCGGTAGTGCCACGATACACCGTGGCAACATCGATCAGGCTGATCTGTTCAGTGGAGCCCGGACGGCCGATACGCAGCGACTCGATGCTGGCCACCGAATCAAACCCGGGTTCGGCAGAAATACGAATACGTCGGCCGTCGACTGTAATCGCGCCGCCGGACTGCATCCGGTTTTCACTTTGCAGAGTGTTTAACACCGCCTCCAGCGGAATTCCCAGACTGACCAATCGCTGCTCGGAAATCTCCACATAGATTACTTCCTCAGGCTCACCGGCAGTGCTGACTTTTGCCACATTCGGCACCGTCAGGAGTTCGCGGCGAAGGAAACGTGACAGTTCACGAATCTCTGCGTCACTGAAATCCGGCGCCGTTACCGCGTAGAAAATACCAAACACATCACCGTAATCGTCGTACACAACCGAGCGGAAAGCACCGGCCGGCAGGGAACCCTGAGCGTCACCGACCTTGCGGCGCAGCTCATCCCACACCTGCGGCATGGTCTCGCCGTCATACTTGTTCTGGATTTCGACCTTGATGATCGACTCACCAGGCCGGGAACGGGAAGTCAGACGTTTCAGCTGTGGCAACTGCTGGATTGCCGACTCCAGCGGTTCGGTGATTTCCTTCTCTACCTGTGCAGCCGTGCCACCCGGATAGGGCGTGATCACCAGCGCCATCTTGATAGTAAAAGCAGGATCTTCAAGCCGACCAATGCCGCTCAACCCCCACCAGCCACCGAGCAGGCAAGCGAGAATGATCAGCCAGGTGTTAACCGGCTTGTCAATCGAATAGCGTGCGATATTCATGCCAGCGCCCTCAGAAGTCGTCGAACGGCATGACCTGCATACCGTCATGCAGCAGATGCAAACCGGCACTGACAACCTGTTCGTCACCGCTCAACCCCGCCACCAGCGCCACGCCCTCCTCATTGACGGCCAGAAGTTTTACCGCTCTTGCGCGCACTTCGTTACTGGACGGGTCGTAGACCCAGACGCGGAATGCACCAGTTTCATCACTGTCGAGAGAAGATTGTGGCACCTCATGGAATTCACTCTCTGCAGCAACGGCCGCACGGACCCGGACCGTTACGGTCATGCCCGGCAACACGTTGATATTCTCCTGAGGCGCCATGCTAAACGTCACCCGGTAAGTCTGCGCCACCGCATCCGGCTCGGTTTCATGTTCGTAATAGGTCAGCGCCACCGGTTGATCAGGGTGGCTCTGGAACACAGCTTCAGCAACGAGCACATCCGGGTTTGCCAGAGCACTCATCAGATTTTCCGGCACATTGATATGGACGCGGAATTCCTCCACGTTCTGCACCCTGACAATCCGGGCACCGGCCTGCACATTGATAAAGGGATCTACCAGCCGGCGCGTGATCAATGCTGCAAACGGTGCGGTAATTCTGGTGTAAGCAAGATTCCGGCGGGCGGTATCCAATGCCACGCGACGCAGGCTGTGAGCAGTTTCCGCCTGATCCAGACTGGCTCGGGAAATACTGCCGCGCTCATACAGGGACTGATTGCGCTCCAGATCACGACTGGCCTGATCGAGCTGCAGCTCAGCTTCCTGCAGGGCAAGCCGGTAATCCGCCGGGTCCAGCGCGGCGATCAGGGAACCGGCCGGAACAACAGTGCCCTGCTGCACCGGCAATTCGATTATCCGGCCACCGACCTGAAACGACAGGTCAACAGTGCTGACCGCATCGACCCGACCGATGAAATGGCGTACTGCCGAGAACGTGCCTTCGCCGACCTGATGCAATCTGACCGGCCGCAATCGTTCAGCGCTGTCACCATTACCGTTACTGCTGCAACGCACCAGTAACAACACCATCAACACCAGCACGGACCAAACCACCACACGTTGCCAGCGCGGCGCATTGCGATAGCGCTCACGAACATCATTCAACAGGGGATTTTCACGATTCATTTCAGCAGGCCCTCGGCAAGCAATTGCAACTGTTGGTAAATAGCTTCGCGCTGCTCCGCTGGCCACGGCGAGATGCCCAGCAGCTCCTGGAACAACAGGCCATCCGCGGCGGCCCAGAGCAGCCAGAACTGCGGCTGGTCACCCGCTTCGGCAATAATCAGATCGCGCATCTCGGCAATATGCCGGCGCAGCGGGTCAAGCAACGACGGCTGTTCGGCGGCGGCGGCAAGAATGGCCATGGCGACATGCGGATCCATCACATCCGGCTGATTCCGGGTTGCCAGCAGCGACAGCAGGGTCGGCGGCGGCGCACCGGCCAGCGCTGCGACATGCTGCTCGCGGGCCGCTCTGGTGCGTTCGATCAGCCGCTCAAGCATGCCCTGCAGCAGAGCTTCCTTGCCGGCAAAGTGATACAGCAACCCGCCCTTACTGAGGCCGCTCTCGCGAGCCACCTCATCAAGGGTGATGCGACCGGCACCACGCTGGGTGGCGATGCGCTGGGCGGCGTCAAGAATGGCATCGCGAGTAGATGTCTGCGCCATGGCTAAACCTGAACTAAAGCGTAAGACGCGCGACTATACCAACCGGACGGTACAGTGACTAAGGCAGGACGGGCCAATCACCAATGTATACAATCCGTCCATGACTGCCGCCGCTTCCGCCCGCCTGCCCCTCACCGGTATCCGTGTGATCGAACTCGGCCAGCTGCTCGCCGGCCCCTTTACCGGCACCCTGCTGGCCTACTTCGGGGCCGAGGTGATCAAGGTCGAACCGCCTGGCGGTGATCCGATCCGCGGCTGGCGCAAACTCGATGAAAGCGGCACGTCATTCTGGTGGCGCAGCCTTGGCCGTAACAAGAAGTGCGTCACCATCGACCTGAAACAAGCCGCCGGTATCGAACTGGTGCGCAAGCTGATCGGCAGTGCCGACGTGGTGATCGAGAACTTCAAACCCGGCACCATGGAAAACTGGCAGCTCGGCCCCGACGATTTCCGTGCCAGTCACCCGAAGCTGGTCTACGCGCGGATCTCCGGCTATGGCCAGACCGGGCCATATGCGCCGAAGCCCGGCTACGCCTCGGTCTGCGAAGGCATCGGCGGATTCCGCTACGTCAACGGCTTCCCCGGTGGCCGGCCGGTGCGACCGAACCTGTCCATGGGCGATACCGTGGCCGGCATTCATGCCGCCCTCGGCATTGTTCTGGCGCTGTTCGAGCGCGAGCGTGGCGGCAGCGGACAGGTGGTCGATGTCGCCCTGTTCGAGTCGGTATTCAACCTGCTCGAAGCGGTGATTCCCGAGTACGACGGCGCCGGCGTTATTCGTGAACCGTCCGGCTCCACCGTCACCGGCATTGTCCCGACCAACACCTACCTGTGCGGCGACAACAAGTACGTGATCATCGGCGGCAACGGCGACTCGATTTTCCAGCGCCTGATGAAGGCTGCCGGCCGCCCGGACATGGCCACCGATTCACGCCTGGCCAGCAATGCAGGGCGGGTTCAGCACGAGGAGGAAATTGATCAGGCCCTGTCCGACTGGTGCGCCGACCGCCCGTCCAGCGAGGTGCTGGCAACACTGGAGCAGGCCAAGGTGCCGGCCGGGCCGATCTACAGTGCCGCCGACATGCTGGCCGACCCGCATTTTCAGGCCCGCGGCCTGTTCGAGCAGGTTGAGATCAATGGCCAGCCACTGAAAATCCCGGCAATCCTGCCGAGGCTGACCGGCACCCCGGGCCGTACCACCTGGCCCGGGCCGGAAGTAGGTGCTCACAACTCCGAAGTCCTGCGTGACGGGCTTGGCCTGTCGGAGCAGGACTATGCCACGCTGCTGCAGTCAGGGGTGATCAGTGCTGGCCATTGACTGATCAGTCAGAGCGGCAGCAGACTACCGCTCTCACAACAATAAACAGGGCCTCCGATATGTCCATGCTGATGATTCTGATGATGACGGTGGTACTGGCAACCGGCCTGGGTCTGGTCGCGGCTGGAGTCTGGTACCAGCTTAATCGCGAACGGCTGAAGGCCGACCCGGTACTGATTCACAGCTGCTATCTCTGGGGTGGCGTGCTACTGGTCAGTAACCTTGTCATCCCCTCGCTGGCCTGAGCTTCATATTTGGTTGCAACTTTCAGAAGCCCGTGTCACCTGCGGTTAATGTGATGACGCGCCGGGACCGCTACCATTCGTGACTTTCCAGTCACACTTGGAGCCTCTCTTGTCCGTTCTGCCCGTTATCACCGCCCTCGGCGGCATCAGCCCCGCCGGCCGCAGTGCCTGCCACCATGGCTTCCAGAGACTGATCATCGACACCCTGAATGACGACCAGCGCCAGCGCACGCTGCGCTCACTGGCCACCCTGTGTGGCCGGGAGGAGCAGGACGCGCTGTTGGCCGCCACCCTGGTGCGGCGCCTTGAGGGCAACCTGTTCGACAGCAGCCGGGTACCCCTGAATGTTGCTGCCAGCCATGGCAATGCCATGACCGTGACGGTACGTAATCTCGATCTGCCCGCACCGCTGCCACCAGGCTGGCAGATCAAGCCGCTGGATCGTAGCCGTAGCGAGCTCACCATTCCTGCCGGCGCCTTGATGCTGCCGGCCACCGAGCAGGCCCGGGTTCAGGCCGCGGGACAGCTGCCCGGCGGTTTCGATCCGGCCAACTGGTATGCGTCCCGCAATCATCCCCGGGCCCTGCAGATGAGTATTTTCGGTGCATCAGACTGCCTTGGCATGACTGGTATTTCCTGGGCCCGGATTATGGAGAGGGTCGCGCCGGACAAGATTGCCGTGTACGCCTCCGGCGCCATGAGTCAGCTCGATGACAATGGCCTGGGCGGCATGCTCAAGTATCCGCATCAGGGCAAACGCATTACCTCGAAACAGTGCCCGCTGGGCCTGGGCCAAATGCCGGCGGATTTTATCAATGCCTATGTGCTCGGCAGCGTCGGCCGTACCGGTGGCATGCTCGGCGCCTGCGCCAGCTTTCTCTACAACCTGTCACTGGGGGTACACGATATCCGCTCCGGCCGCGCCCGGGTGGTGCTGGTGGGCGCCGCCGAAGCGCCGCTGGTGCCGGAAGTGTTCGAGGGCTATCGCGCCATGGGCGCGCTGGCAGAGGACGAGGATCTGCGCAAGCTGGACCCCGGCGCCGCAATACCGGACTGGCGCCGGGCGGTGCGACCGTTCGGTGAAAACTGCGGCTTTACCCTGGCCGAGTCCGCACAGTTTTTCCTGCTGATGGATGACGCGCTGGCACTCGAGCTGGGCGCCGATATTCTCGGCGCGGTGCCAGACGTGTTTGTGCACGCCGACGGCACCAAAAAATCGATTTCCGCGCCCGGCGTCGGCAACTACCTGACGCTGGGCCGCGCGGCCGCACTGGCGCGACAGCTGCTCGGCGAGCAGGCTCTGCAACAACACAGCTTTGTTTCCGCCCATGGCACCAGCACGCCGCAAAACCGGATTACCGAGTCCGACGTGCTGGATCGCATTGCCAGCGCTTTTGCCATTCCGCAGTGGCCGGTGAATGCGGTGAAGTGCTATCTCGGCCACTCTCTGGCAAGTGCCTCCGGCGATCAGTTGATGGCGGCGCTGGGCACCTTCGCCAGCGGCTGGCTGCCGGGCATTACCACCACACAAGCCATTGCCGGCGATGTCCATCGTCAGCATCTGGACTTTGCCCTGCAACATCGACAGCTGGAGCAACCGGCGGCGGCGTTTCTCAACTCGAAGGGCTTTGGCGGCAACAATGCCACCGCACTGGTGTTGTCTCCGCAGCACAGCACGACACTGCTGCAGCGCAAACATGGTGAAGCGACAATGCGCAGCTGGCAGAAACGACGTGAAGCGACGCTGGCCGCAGTGGCCGATTACGAGCAGAAAACACTAACGGGGCAAGCCAGGCCGGTATATCAGTTTGGTGAAGGCGTGCTCAGTGGCGAGGATCTGGATATCAGCGCCAGCCGGATTCGCCTGCCGGGCCGCGCTCTGGCGGTAGAGTTCAGCGAAGATCCCGGCTTCAGCGAGTTTCTCTGATCGATGAGATGCCGGAAAACATAAACGAAAACGGCCACCCGAGGTGACCGTTTTCGTTAGCAACAGCAGCCGATCAGTTGGCGCTGCGTACTTTTTCCTTGATGCGAGCCGACTTGCCGGCGCGATCACGCAGGAAGTACAGCTTGGCGCGACGCACATCACCGCGACGATCAACCTTGATGCTGTCGACTATCGGACTGTGGGTCTGGAACACACGCTCCACACCAACGCCGTGGGAAATCTTGCGCACCGTGAAGGAGGAGTTCAGGCCACGGCTTTTCAGCGCGATAACCACACCCTGGAACGCCTGCAGACGCTCACGGGTACCTTCTTTCACCTTGACCTGCACGGTCACGGTATCGCCCGGAGCAAACGCCGGCACTTCGCTCTTCAGCTGCGCCTGCTCAACTTCCTGAACCAGAGTTTTCTTGCCGCTCATGACTGTCTGCTCCTGTTACTCAATTTCGCTGTCTTGTTGCTGGTCAAACTCGCGGTGCTTCAGTTCCTGAAGGTATTCCGCCAGCAGTTTCTCTTCTTCCCGGCTCAATCCCTGGTCGCGTTGCCGCGCCTCCAGCAGATCCGGCCGTAATGTTGCCGTTCGCCCCAGCGACTGCTTCAGCCGCCAGCGCCGTATTTCTTCATGGTGCCCGCTCATCAACACCGGCGGCACCGCTTGCCCCTCAAACACCTCTGGTCGGGTGTAGTGCGGGCAGTCGAGCAGGTTGCGATTATCACCGCTGAACGAGTCCTGCTCGGCGGAGGCGTCGTCTCCCAGTACACCGGGAAGACAGCGGGCCACCGCGTCGATCAGCGTCATGGCGGGAAGTTCTCCGCCGCTCAATACAAAGTCACCGATGGAAATCTGCTCATCAATGACGGTATCGATCAGTCGCTCATCGATTCCCTCGTAACGCCCCGCCACCAGAATCAGCTGCGGCTGCGCTGCGAGTTGTTCCACTTTCGCCTGATCCAGCTTGCGACCGGTCGGCGACAGATAAATCACTTTTGCCTCGGGCAGTTTTTCGCGGGCATGGGCAATCGCCTTTGCCAGCGGTTCTACCTTCATCAGCATTCCCGGGCCGCCACCAAACGGGCGATCGTCCACGGTGCGGTGTTTGTCAGTGGTGAAATCCCTCGGGTTCACCGCTGCCACCGCCAGCAGGCTGTTTTCCACCGCCCGCCGGGTAATACCGTAACCGGTGATTGCCTCAAGCATTCCCGGAAACAATGTCACCACTGCGACCTGCAGGGGCACTCTCTGCAAGGTCACGTTAAAACTCCGTGTCCCAGTCCACCGTAATCACACCGGCGGCGGCATCCACGTTCAGCACCACATCCTCCGGCAGCCAGGGGATCAGGCGCTCGCGAGTGTCAATACTGCTGCCGTCTCCACGCACCACCAACACATCGTTGGAGCCGGTTTCCATCAGGCTGCTGACTTTGCCCAGATCGCGGCCGTCCTGATGACGCACCCGCAACCCGATCAGGTCACGCCAGTAAAAATCATCTTCTTCCAGCACCGGCAAGACGTCTGCCGGTACCAGAATGTCCCGGCCGCAAAACAGCGCCTCGGCACGGGTCCGGTCGGTTTCCCCGTCCAGCTGCACCACCAGAGCTTTGCCCTGCATGCGGCTGGCGGTCACCTTGACCGCTTTCTCGCCATCAGTACCGCGCAATGTCCACGGCAGATAGTCGAGGATATTTTCGACCGGGTCAGTAAACGATTTGACCTTGACCCAGCCCTTGATTCCGTGGGCCGCGCCAACGCGGCCCACCAGCAGAAGTTCCGTCGCAGTGGCCATCAGGCGCTCTGCTTGCGGGACTCCTTGACCAGACCTTTGACGCGATCGGACAGCTGGGCACCCTGAGTCACCCAATGATCAACGCGCTCGGCATTGATCTGCAGACGGACTTCACCGCCACGAGCGATCGGGTTGAAGAAGCCGACGCGCTCAATAAAGCGGCCGTCACGGGAGTTGCGGCTGTCGGTCACGATCACACTGTAGAACGGACGCTTCTTGGAACCGCCGCGGGAGAGACGAATAACTACCATTATTTCAGCACCTTAGTTCAATCCGGTTTCCCGGCCCACGACCCGTGGACCATCGTATCCGCCTGAAAATCTGCCCGTTTTCATACTGACAGACTGCGAAGGGCGCAGATTCTAGCCATATCTGCGCCAGAGTGAAAGGGGCGAGATGAGTTATTTCCCCGTAGAGCGGTCGATCGACGGCAAACAACCTTCGCGGTCGATCGACCGCTCCTACCAGCCTTACATGCCCGGGAAGCCACCCGGGGGCATGCCGCCGCCCGGACCACCGCCGCCCATCATGCCCTGCATACCCCGCATCATCTGTTTCATGCCGCCCTGGGTGCGCATCTTCTTCATCATCTTGGCCATCATCTTCTGCTGCTTGAGCAGGCGATTCAGGTCGGGAATATCGAGGCCGGCGCCCTGGGCGATACGACGCTTGCGCGAGCCCTTGATCATCTCCGGGTCACGGCGCTCGCCCGGAGTCATGGAGTCGATCAGCGCTTCCATGTGCTTCATCTGCTTCATGGCCTTCTGGTCCTGGGTCATTTGTGCCATCTGACCAAGCCCCGGCAACTTGTCGAGCAGCGAGGTCATGCCGCCCAGATTACGCATCTGCTGGAACTGGTCCTTCATGTCCTCGAAGTCCATGGCCTTGCCTTTCTTGAACTTCCTGGCAAATTTCTCGGCCTTGGCCTTGTCGAGCTTGCGCTCGGCATCCTCGACCAGCGACAGCACGTCGCCCATGCCGAGGATCCGCGAGGCAATACGTTCCGGGTGGAACAGCTCCAGCGCGTCGGATTTTTCCCCGCTACCGATAAACTTGATCGGCTTGCCGGTGATGGCACGCACCGACAGCGCCGCACCACCGCGGGAATCACCGTCGGTCTTGGTCAGAATGACGCCGGTCAGCGGCAGCGCCTCACCAAATGCCCTGGCGGTATTGGCGGCGTCCTGACCGGTCATGGCGTCGACCACGAACAGGGTCTCGGCCGGGTTGATGGCACTGTGCAGACGCTTGATCTCGGCCATCATGTCTTCGTCGATGGCCAGACGACCGGCGGTATCGACGATCAGCACGTCCATATAGCGGCGCCGGGCCTCATCCAGCGCGCCATTGACGATGGCGACCGGGTCCTGATCGGTGCTGGAGGGGAAGAACTCGGCGCCGACCTCTTGCGCCACCGTGCCCAGCTGGTCAATTGCTGCCGGACGGTAAACGTCGGCGGACACCACCATGACCTTTTTCTTTTCCCGCTCCTTCAGGAACCGCGCCAGCTTGCCCACCGAGGTGGTCTTGCCGGCACCCTGCAGGCCAGCCATCAGGATCACGGCCGGCGGCTTGACCGCCAGATTAAGGCCGACATTGCTGTCGCCCATCATATGAATCATTTCGTCGTTGACGATTTTGACGAACGCCTGGCCCGGATTCAGGCTCTTCAGCACCTCGGCGCCGAGCGCCTTTTCCTTGACCTGCTCGGTAAAATCCTTGACCACCGGCAACGCCACGTCCGCCTCAAGCAGGGCTTTACGCACCTCGCGCAGGGTGTCGCGGATATTGTCCTCGGTCAGCTGGCTCTGGCCGGTCAGGCCACGCAGGGATTCGCCAAGGCGCTCGGTGAGATTCTCGAACATGGGATGTTTCCTCCAGTAGGCCGGCGATTATAGCCACGGGGCCGCACCGTCGTCATGCCGTGCCTTCAAATAGTGGCAACCCTGTGACACACTCAGGCCCGCTGTGGCGCCCCGCTGGCGGGCGCCAGTTCGAGGACCCCGATGACAACCGCAATCTGGACCGGTCTGGTCGCCACCACCCTGTATCTGCTCGCCAGTCTGCTGGCGGCGCGGCAGCTGCGCAGCAACGGCACACCGCAACGACTGAGCTTTCTCGGCCTCGGGACGCTGGCGTTACTGTTCCACGCCTGCGCCCTGTGGCACGTCATTATCGTCGATGGCGGCGTCCGCCTTGGCCTGTTTCCGGTCGCCTCGCTGATCGGCGCCACCGGCGCGGCCATCGTCATTCTGTCCAACCTGTACCGGCGGCTGGAGTGGGTCAGCCTGATGGTGTTCCCGTTCAACGCGGTCATTATTCCGGCCGCTTTGTTTATCCAGACCGGTTATCAGCCACACCCGCTGGAGCATGGTCTGGGCGTGCACGTACTCTCGGCAATTCTTGCCTTCGCCGTGCTGGCCATCGCCACCTGCCACGGTATTCTGGTGCTGCTCCAGCATTACCAGCTCAAACAGGGCCATATCCGTGGCGTCATGCGCCTGTTTCCACCGATTCAGGTGATGGAAACCATGCTGTTTGAGCTGCTCTGGGCTGGCGTGATTCTGCTGCTGATCGCTATTGGTGCGGGCTTCATGTTCGTCGAGGACCTGTTCGCGCAAAAGGTGGCGCACAAAACGGTGTTCACCCTGATCAGCGCCGTGCTGTTCATCGGCCTGCTGGCCGGGCATCACCTGCTCGGCTGGCGCGGCGTCACCGCCGTACGCCTGACGGTGATTGCCTTCGCCCTGCTGTTACTGGGATTTTTCGGCTCGCAGCTGGTGCTGGAAATCATTCTCAAGCGCGGTTAAGCGGCCGTTTTCCTTGACAGCCTGAAAAGGCAGTCGGGAGAATAGCCGGACCGCAAGCCACAGGCATTTTTCTTGGACAGCTCCTATCCGGCGTTACTGCTCGGCGCCATCGTTACACTGATTCTTCTCTCCGCTTTTTTCTCCGGCAGCGAAACCGGCATGGTGGCGCTGAACCGCTACAAGCTGCGCCATCTTGCCCGTCAGGGTCACCGCGCCGCATTGCGTGTCGAAAAGATGCTGAAGCGGCCGGACCGCCTGCTTGGCGTCATCCTGATCGGCAACAATTTTGTCAACAATGCTGTCGCCACACTGGCGACCCTGCTGGGCCTGTACTGGTTTGGTGAACTGGGCACGGCACTGGCACCTGTGGTAATCACCATCGTCATGCTGATTTTTGCCGAAGTCACGCCGAAGACCTACGCCGCGCTCCGACCGGAAAAAATTGCCTTCCCGGCCAGCCTGATCCTGAAGCCGCTGCATGTGTTATTTACTCCGCTGGTCTGGTTTGTAAACGGCATCGGCAACGGCCTGTTACGAGTACTCGGCGTCAACACGGCAAAACCGCAAAGCGATAACCTGTCTGCCGATGAGCTCCGCTCGGTGGTCAATGAGGCCGGCAGCCTGATTCCCGAAACCCATCAGCGCATGCTGCTCAGCATTCTCGATCTGGAAAATGCCACGGTTGAGGACATCATGATTCCGCGCAATGAAATGGTCGGGATCGACATCGAAGAAGATATCAGTGAGATTATCGAAACCCTGCGCAGCTCGCAGCACACCCGTTTGCCGGTATATCGCGGAGACCCCGGCAACATGGTCGGGATTCTGCACCTGCGCAAGATGACTCGCTTGCTACTACGCGGCGAGATCAACAAATCCGAGATCATGCAGTACGCCGTCGAACCATACTATGTTCCGGAGGGCACTCCGCTGCATCAGCAGCTGATCAACTTCCAGAATGTGAAACGCCGTATCGGCGTGGTGGTGGACGAGTACGGTGATGTACTCGGCCTGATCACACTGGAAGATATTCTCGAAGAGATCGTGGGCGAATTCACCACGGATCTGGCAACGTCCAGCAACGAAATCCACCCTCAGGAAGATGGCAGCCTGGTCATTGATGGCACCGCGCACTTGCGCGACATCAACAAGGCACTACGCTGGGATTTACCCACTGATGGACCAAAAACCCTGAACGGCCTGATTCTCGAACATCTTGAGAATATTCCCGACAGCAATACCTCATTGCGCATCGGTGACTACCTGCTGGAGATTCTTCAGGTCAAGGACAACATGGTAAAGGCGGTGCGCGCCCGGCATATCAGCATGATCGATAACACCGACCGCACCACCGCTTGACGTTACCCCATTGTAGATGCAAGCCGGAAAATTCCGCGCAGCTCACCGGCAACAAAACCGCTGGCCTGATCAGTCATCCGCTGGTTTGCGTCCGAGCGGCGCGATGTCCTGCACCCGGATCGGATAATTACCGGTTTTCATATCCTCGACGAAATATTTCAGCGTCCGGCCTACGGTCGGAAACGCCAGCTGATCCCAGGGAATTTCCTCCGGCAGGAACAGCCCGGCATCGCTGGATTCCTCGCCGACACCGTATTCACCATTGATCATGTCGGCGAGAAAGAAGATATACACCTGATAGATATGCGGCAGGTTGTACATCGCATACAGGTCTTTCACCGCGACGCTGGCGCAGGCCTCCTCCCAGGTCTCCCGGGCGGCGCCTTCCTGCATGGTTTCGCCGTTTTCCATGAACCCGGCCGGCAGGGTCCAGTAGCCCTTGCGCGGCTCGATGGCGCGCTTGCACAGCAGAATCCTGCCCTGCCACACCGGCACGGCACCGACGATGATCTTCGGGTTCTGATAGTGAATGGCACTGCAGTCCGGGCACCAGTAGCGCGGACGATTATCGCCTTCGGGAACGTCGTAGCGGATCTGCTCGCTGCCGCACTGGCTGCAATACTTCATGGGGCCTCCTCGCTGAACCGGCAGTGTAACCCGATGCGCCGCCTTGCAGGGTGACAGGCGGCGAACCTTTTGGCCTTGCCGACAGTCCATGGGACGTTCAAACTGCCGTTTGAAAACTCATACCATTAACCTAGCTGCCAGATGACGGCAACACCGCTCCGGGCCAAACAACAGGTGCACTGTGGACAGGCTGAATCTGCTCCGACACAAGCTTCAGGATTATCAGCTGCGGGACTTCCCGGTGCGGCTGCCGGAGGCCGCCGTACTGATGCCGTTCACCAACCGGCCCGATCCGGAGCTGATCCTGACGGTACGCTCCGCCGGCATGCCCACCCACGCCGGTGAGGTCGCCTTCCCCGGCGGCAAACGTGACCCGGTTGATCGCGACCTGCTCGGCACCGCACTGCGTGAAAGTCAGGAAGAGGTCGGTCTGTCGCCGGAAGAAGTTGAGGTGGTTGCGCAACTGTCCCCGCTGGCCTCCCGGTTCGGCATGAAGGTTACCCCGTTTGTTGGCATTGTTCCGCATGACGTGGTGCTGCTGGCGGAAGAGCGTGAAATTGACCAGATCTTCCGCGTACCGCTGGAATTCTTCCTCGACACCCGGCCGGAGCTGTCCAGCCCGATCGATTTTTACGGCAAGAAATTCCGCATCCCGACTTACCACTATGACGGCAAGCGCATCTGGGGCCTGACCGCCTTCATGATCCTTGACCTGCTCAACAATGTGTTCGACGCTGACATCCCGTTCGAAGAATCTGCCTGAGAGACATGTATGATCTACACCCTCGGAGATCGCCGGCTTGAAACCGGTGACAGCTGCTGGATTGCTGACAACGCCACCCTGATCGGCTCGGTCGAGCTCGGCAATAACGTCAGTATATGGTTCAACTGCGTGCTGCGCGCCGACAACGATGTGATCCGTATCGGCGATGACAGCAATATTCAGGATGGCTCGGTACTGCATATTGATCCCGGCACACCGCTGACCATCGGCAAAGGTGTCACGGTGGGCCACAAGGTCATGCTGCACGGCTGCGAAATCGGCGATTACTCACTGATCGGCATCAACGCCGTGGTGCTGAACCGGGTCAAGATTGGCAAAAACTGCATTATCGGCGCCAACGCACTGGTGCCCGAAGGCATGGAAATTCCGGATGGTTCACTGGTGCTCGGCTCGCCGGCGAAAATCGTCAAGCCGATCAGTGACGGCCAGCGCATGATGCTGCAGATGAGCGCCCTGCATTACGTCGAGAATGGCAAACGTTACAGCAAAGAGCTGAAGGTCGATGAGCGCTACCACAGCAACTGACTCGATTGATATCGTACCCTCTCCCTGCGTCAGTATCTGCGCGCTGGATGCCGATGATGTCTGTGTCGGCTGTTTTCGCACCGGCCGGGAAATCAGCCAGTGGGGCCGGATGTCGGCGGACCAGCAACGGGAAGTGTCAAGGCGCTGTCAGGTACGTATGAGCGGCGATATCGCGGTTTGTCTGATCGGAGAAAAGCAATGAATCAGGCTCCGGTAGTCGGCCTTGCGCTGGGCAGTGGCTCGGCGCGCGGCTGGGCCCATATCGGCATTATCCAGGAACTGGAAAAACTGGGCGTGCGGCCGCAAGTCGTGGCCGGCACCTCGATTGGTGCCCTGGTCGGGGCTGTCTATGTGTCCGGCCAGCTCGACGAGTTTGCCGAGTGGGTCGAAGCACTGACCATGCGCGATGTATTCGGCCTGCTCGATTTCAGTCTCGCCGGCGGCATGGTCAAGGGCGAGAAGCTGTTCGGCTTCTTTCGCGACAAGCATCGCAACCCGGATATCGAGGATCTGGAAAAGAAATTCGTCACCATCGCCACGGAGATGAAAAGCGGCCGTGAAGTCTGGATTCGCCGTGGCCCGGTGCTGCGGGCAGCACGGGCATCCTGTGCCCTGCCCGGCGTATTCTCTCCGGTGCAGGTGGAAGACCGCTGGATGCTCGACGGTGGCCTGGTGAATCCGGTGCCGGTATCCGCCTGCCGTGCCCTCGGCGCCGACATCGTCATTGCCGTTAACCTGAATGCCCAGCTGGTCGGCGCGCATATGCCACGTCACAGTCGCGATGCCGCCGAACAGGAAGCCGGCCGCAACGACAAGGTCGATCACGGTCTGTGGCAGAAGGTGGCCGATTACGTATTCAGCCCCAGTGATGATCCGGCGGCGGAGCCGGGCCTGCTTGACGTGGTATCCGCCAGCATCAACATCATGCAGGACCGCATCACCCGCAGCCGCATGGCCGGCGACCCGGCGGAAATTTCACTGGTGCCGCAACTGGAAGATTTTGCCCTGATGGATTTTCACCGGGCCCATGAGGCGATCGCTGAAGGCCGCGCACTGGTACAACGTCGGCGCGAGGAAATCCTTGCCTGGGTCGGCCAGCCGGCCAAACCAGTAGAAGCGTGAATGCGGCACACCCCTGTAGGAGCGGTCGACCGACCGCGATGCTTTTCAAGAATTCGCGGTCGATCGACCGCTCCTACAGCAAAAAGCCCGCAATTCATCCCAGCCTCAGATTGATTCCAGCCGCCAGACATCGATGGCCGGCTCTTCGTAGGGATGGGCGGCACGCAGCGCCGCCAGCGCCGCAGCAAGGTGTTGTTCCGCACAGATCATTTCGACCCGGTACTCCAGCACCGTTTCAATTTCACCCTGAACGCCGAGATGCGGATTGCTGCCCGCCAGCGGGCGAAACTGGCCTTGCCCCAGCACCTGCCAGGCGCAGCAGTCATAGTTGCCGATACGACCGGCTCCAGCCGCAAACACCGCCTGCTTGACCGCGTCCGCATCTTTCTCCGGCACATAGAAGCAGAGCTTGAACAGTGTCATTGCGTTCATGGTCTCCGTCCCGATTACTTGCGTTTGCTGAAATCCGGTTGCAGGAAAATACCTTCTGCCTGCACTGTCTGCTGCTCGCCATTGAAGATCGCGCCCTCGATAAACATCTTGCGGCCTTCCATGCGCACCAGCTTCGCCGTACAACGCAGTTCGACAGCAACCGGGGTCGAGGCCATATAGCGAATATTCAAGGTGCCGGTCACACCGATCTTCTGCGCTGCGTGCATGGCGCGCGTCAGCAACGCATCCAGAATCCAGGCAATGACACCACCATGCACACGACCGGGCGGACCCTGATAGTGTTCGCCGAGACGAATAACTCCT
The DNA here is from genome assembly GCA_040235405.1 of Alcanivoracaceae bacterium. GTDB lineage: Bacteria > Pseudomonadota > Gammaproteobacteria > Pseudomonadales > Alcanivoracaceae > PGZG01. The sequence goes on along the minus strand of JBECKT010000104.1, from coordinate 6,091 downwards.
TCAACCCCTTCGGCGGATTCACTGACCCGGCGCAGCTGCGGCGCAATCGGATTGGACAGACCACCCATCGGGTCATAGTCCATCATGTCAAACACATCGACAGTGCTGGCCTGACCGGTAAACAGGCGGCGGTTGGCCTCACGGGTGTTGCGCCGTGGCGGCGTACCGACCTGTTCGACCAGCTTCTCCAGCGTGCCGGCCCACTGTTCAAGGTCAACATCTTCCGCTTCTACGCGAATCAGTCGCTCGGACAGTTGCTGCATGGCAGCGGCAATGCGGCGGCGAATTACAAAGGTTTCCGGCACCTCGCCCTGATGGGCGGCCAGCAGCTCGAACGGGCTCCAGGTTTTCTCCGTCATCAGCTTAACCCAGCCACTTGCGGGCATTGGCGAACATGCGGAACCAGGGCGCGTTCTCGAACTGCTTCCATTCATCCGGGCACCAGCTCTGCTGGACCACGCGGAATACCCGCTCCGGGTGCGGCATCATGATGGTGACGCGGCCATCGGCGGTGGTGAAGCCGGTGGCGCCGGCAATCGAACCATTCGGGTTGGCCGGATAATTCACCACCGGGTTGCCGAACGAATCAATAAAGCGCAGCGCCAGCAACTGCTGGTCCAGGCAGGCCTGGAAGTTGGCATCGCTGATTTCCACCCGGCCTTCGCCGTGCGCCACTGCAATCGGCAGACGGGTACCGGCCATGCCATCGAGGAAGATCGACGGCGAACGGGTGATTTCCACCAGCGACGTGCGCGCCTCGAACTGCTCGGACAGGTTACGGACAAAACGCGGCCAGTGGGCCGTTCCCGGAATCAGTTCCTTCAGCGCCGACAGCATCTGGCAGCCGTTGCAAACACCCAGCGCAAACGTATCCGGGCGGGCAAAGAAAGCACTGAAGGCATCACGTAACGCGGCGTTGTAGAGGATGGTTTTGGCCCAGCCCTCACCGGCGCCGAGCACATCACCGTAGGAGAAGCCGCCGCAGGCGACCAGACCACGGAAATCAGCAAGCTTCGCCCGACCAGCCAGCAGATCACTCATATGCACGTCATAGGCATCAAAGCCGGCGCGCTGAAACACCGCCGCCATCTCGACATGACCATTCACACCCTGCTCGCGCAGGATTGCCACCTTCGGCCGGGCGCCGCCGATAAAGGGCGCTGTCACGTTCTCGCTCATGTCAAAAGTCAGGCGTACATTCAGGCCCGGGTCATTGGCATCGGCAATGGCATCAAATTCCTGCTGCGCACAGTTCGGGTTATCGCGCAGCGCCTGAATCCGGTAGCTGGTTTCTGCCCAGCTGCGATGCAGGTCGCGGCGTGGCGACTCGAGCAGAATGGCACCCCCAAGACGCACACGAAGCACATCCTCCGCATTCAGCTCACCGATACGATGAATGCAATCACCAAGACCGGTTTCGGCATAGCGGGCAATCACATAGTCAGCATCTTCGGCGCGCACCTGAACTACCGCACCGAGTTCTTCTGCGAACAATGCCGCCAGCGCTTCCTCGCCATCGCCGGCAATATGATCAAGCACCAGGTCGGCACCAACGCGGCCGGCAAACACCATCTCTGCCAGTGACACCAGCAGACCACCATCGGAACGATCGTGATAGGCCAGCAGGCGCTGCTCAGCCAGTAGTCCCTGGGTGACGCTGAAGAAATTGCTGAGCAGGGCCGGATCATCCAGATCCGGCGCCACTTCACCGACCCGACCATAAACCTGTGCCAATGCCGAGCCGCCAAGACGGTTCTGGCCACGGCCGAGGTCCAGTAGTAACAGCACCGAGTCCGGCACGGTGCGCAATTGCGGCGTCAGGGTGTTGCGAATGTCACGCACCGGCGCGAACGATGACACGATCAGCGATAGCGGTGCGATAACCGACTTTTCCAGACCACGATCCTGCCACAGGGTACGCATGGACAATGAGTCCTTGCCCACGGGAATGGCAATGCCGAGCTCCGGGCACAGCTCCATGCCGACCGCACGCACGGTATCAAACAGGTTCTGGTCTTCACCCGGATGACCGGCAGCGGCCATCCAGTTGGCGGACAGCTTGATATTGCCAAGCTCGCCGATGTCGGCAGCAGCAATATTGGTAATCGACTCGGCCACCGCCATGCGCCCGGAGGCGGCGGCATTGATCAGTGCCAGCGGCGTGCGCTCGCCCATCGCCATGGCTTCACCGGTGTAGCCGTTGTAACCGCTGGCGGTCACCGCACAATCTGCCACCGGCACCTGCCAGGGGCCGACCATCTGCTCGCGATTAACCAGACCGGTTACCGAACGGTCGCCGATGGTAATCAGGAAGCTCTTGCTCGCCACCGTCGGCAGCTGCAGCACACGCTGCACCGCTTCACGCAGCTCAATGCCGGTCAGCGAGAACGGCTGACGGACAAAGTCGGCACGATCAAATTCGCGCTGCATTTTCGGCGGTTTGCCGAACAGCACATTCATCGGCAGGTCCACCGGCGCCTCGCCAAGCAGCTCGTCGCCGACTTTCAGATGTTCTTGTTCAGTGGCTTCGCCAAGCACCGCAAACGGCGCACGCTCGCGCTGGCAGATTGCTTCAAAGCGCGGCAGGTCTTCAGCACTGACCGCCAGCACATAACGCTCCTGCGCTTCGTTGCACCAGATTTCCACCGGGCTCATGCCAGGCTCATCACAGGGCACCCGGCGCAGCTCAAGCATAGCGCCACGGTCAGCATCGTGAACCAGCTCCGGCAGGGCATTGGAAAGACCGCCAGCACCAACATCATGAACAGAAATAATCGGGTTACGCTCACCATAGGCCCAGCAACGATCAATCACTTCCTGACAGCGGCGTTCGATTTCCGGGTTGTCGCGTTGCACCGACGCAAAATCCAGCGCTTCCGCGCTCTGCCCCGAAGCCATCGACGAAGCTGCACCGCCACCGAGGCCGATCAGCAATGCCGGACCACCCAGCACAATAATTTTTGCCCCGGCCGGAATCCGCTGTTTTTCGACATGCTGTTCACGAATATTGCCAACGCCGCCAGCGATCATGATCGGCTTGTGATAGCCGCGCACTTCATCGCCGCTGACACCCGGCGCTTCGATTTCCAGGGTACGGAAATAGCCGTTGATATTGGGCCGGCCGAATTCGTTGTTGAACGCCGCGCCACCGAGTGGACCTTCGATCATGATATCCAGCGCTGACGCGATCCGGCCGGGCTTGCCGTAATCCTGCTCCCACGGCTGACGGAAGCCGGGAATATTCAGGTTCGATACGGAAAAGCCGGTCAGGCCGGCCTTCGGTTTCGAGCCACGACCGGTGGCACCTTCGTCACGGATTTCGCCACCGGAGCCGGTAGCAGCGCCCGGATACGGCGCAATCGCGGTCGGGTGGTTGTGGGTCTCCACCTTCATCAGGATATGCACCGGCTCCTCGACAAAGCCGTACTGCTGGCTATCCGGGTCAGCAAAGAAGCGCTGCGCCATCGAACCGGCAATCACCGAGGCGTTGTCCTTGTAGGCTGACAGCACGCCTTCCGGGCTTTCCTTGAAGGTATTGCGAATCATGCCGAACAGGCTGATGTCCTGCTGCTCGCCATCGATGGTCCAGTCGGCATTGAAAATCTTGTGCCGGCAATGCTCCGAGTTCGCCTGGGCAAACATCATCAGCTCGGCGTCGGTGGGGTTGCGATTCAGCCGCTTGAACTGCTCGACCAGATAATCGATTTCATCTTCAGCGAGGGCCAGGCCAAGATTCTTGTTGGCCTGCTCCAGCGCCTCACGACCACCACCAAGCACATCCACCCGCGCCAGCGCTTTCGGCTGATGGCGGGCAAACAGGGTTTCCGCTTCGTTCAGGTCAGTCAGTACCGCCTGGGTCATGCGATCGTGAATCGCCGCACGGAACGCTTCGCGTTGTTCGGCACTGGCGCCATCGGCGAACTGCACCCGGTACTCAATGCCACGCTCAACCCGATGCACCGCGGCCAAACCAGCGTTATGACAGATATCGGTCGCCTTCGACGACCAGGGTGAAATGGTCCCCGGCCGCGGCACCACCAGCAGCAGCTCGCCGTCTGCCTGCACCTGCGAACCGCTCGGGCCGTACTGCAGCAGCTTGCCCAGCACCGCCTGCTGATCCGCACTGAGCTCGTCCGACAGGTCGGCAAAGTGAACAAACCGGCAGCCAAACGAAACAACGGCGGGGTGCGCCTGCAACAGCTTTTCCTGACGGAACGGAGACAGGGCGTTACTACCGGGCAGTATCAACATGCTGGGCCTTCTGGCTGGGGAATTGCGAGGAGGCGCCATGATAAGGGATTTAGCCGTCGGGTAGGAGACCAGTGTGGATGCGAGCCAGTAGAAACAGAAACCTCGTGCGGCGAGCGAGGGGAGTCCTCTGCCACCCTCCCTCGCATCCACACTGGCCTCCTACCCTTATATGAAGGCGCTCATCCGGCAAACGGCTGAAAATACTTAACCCCATGATAAACGGGCAGATTGTCCAACAATAGCAGAGTGCCATTTTCACGCCGCCCTGCTAGAGTTCACGCCAATATCGTGACAGGGGTCACATAAAAGAACCCCTGCACCAGTGATCCAGGAAGGATCACGGTCGGAAGCGGCAGTACCGGCCTGACTGGCACCACCAGCAGAGGATAGAACCGGATGATGAGCGCACTGTTAAAGCAAAGTCGGCACCTGCTATGGCCGGCAGCCCTGATCGGCGTCGTTGCCAGCCTGATGGCCATGCGCGATGTGCCGTCCGATCTCGACCGCATCATCGCCCGGGGCGAGCTGGTGGTGGTGTCCCGCCCGTCCCCGACCACCTGGTATCAGGACCAGCACGGTGATACCGGCTTCGAATACTCCCTTGCCCGCGCCTTTGCTGATGAACTGGGCGTGTCCCTGCGTATGGTCAGCGCCGACAGCCTGCCGATCCTGATTGATATGGTGCAGCGCGGCGAAGCCGACCTTGCCGCCGCAGCGCTGGCGATTACCCCGGAGCGGATGGAGCGGCTGCGCTTCACCGGTGGCTATCTGGACAATGCCGATCAGCTGGTCTGGCGTGCGGGTGAAGTCGCCCCGACCAGTCGGGCCGACCTGACCGGCCGCCGTATCGCGGTACTGGCTGGCAGCGGTCAGGAAGAATCCCTGCGCGAATTGATTCGCCAGGGTCAGGAGCTGACTTTTCAGGCGATCCATGATGTCAGCACCGAGAAGCTGCTGAATCTGGTCGATGAGGGCTACTTCGATCTGGCTATCGTCGATGAGAACTCCTGGCGCCTGCACCGCGCCCTGTTTCCCGAACTGTCCGGCGGCTTCAACCTCGCTGACCGCCAGCTCGGCTGGGCCATGCGCAACGGCAGTGACAACAGCCTTTATCAGGCGGCCCAGCGTTTCCTGACCCAGCGCAAGGCTGACGGCAGCGTGGCCCGGCTGGAACAGCGCTTCTTCACCACCGGCGCGCAGATGAACCTGTACTCATCGCGTTCTTTCCTGCGCCATCTGGATGGCCGCCTGCCGATGTATGCCGATGCCTTCCGGCAGGCCGGCGAGGAGTACGGCTTTGACTGGCGCCTGCTCGCCGCCATGGGCTACCAGGAGTCGCTGTGGGATGCCAATGCAGTGTCTCCCACCGGTGTTCGTGGCCTGATGATGCTGACCCTGAAAACCGCTGCCGAGATGGGCGTTTCCGATCGCACCGACCCGCTGCAGAGCATCCGCGCCGGCGCCGCCTACCTGCGCAAGATCCACAGCCGCATCCCCGCCCGGATTCCCGAGCCGGACCGCATGTGGATGGCGGTGGCCGCCTATAACGTCGGCTTCGGCCACCTTGAAGATGCCCGGGTACTGACCCAGAAGCAGGGCGGCAACCCGGACGTCTGGACCGATGTGCAAAAGCGCCTGCCGTTGCTGCGTCACGCTGATTACTACGGCGACACCCGCCATGGCTATGCCCGTGGCGGCATGCAGTCGGTGATCTATGTGCGCCACATCCGCCAGTACTACGACCTGCTGGTCTGGGCCAGCGAATCAAACCGCCATGGCCCGAGCATGGTTGCCATGCTCAGCAATACCCCGGCCGGTTGATCAGGGTGCCGCTCAGCGG
>JBECKT010000076.1:0-9912 GCA_040235405.1 Alcanivoracaceae bacterium | reverse complement strand
CCCCACCCCGGGCGGCCGGCCCCCCGCTCCTACGACAGCCACCACGGTTTTGCAGAGGTTTGTTGATGCAGGCTCTGTGTTTATCTTATTTGCTTTTAATCGGGGAACCCTGTGTCGCGCATTCAGCTGCTTGATCCGCGTCTTGCCAACCAGATCGCCGCCGGCGAGGTGGTCGAGCGGCCGGCATCCGTGGTCAAGGAATTGCTGGAAAATGCCCTCGACGCTGGCGCCGACCAGATTCATGTCGATGCCGAGCAGGGCGGCGTCAAGCTGATTCGGGTGCGCGATAACGGCAGTGGCATTGGTGCCGATGACTTGCCGCTGGCGCTGTCGCGTCATGCCACCAGCAAGATCCGCACGCTTGATGATCTGGAAGCGATTGGCTCGCTCGGCTTTCGTGGCGAGGCGCTGGCGGCGATCAGCTCGGTGTCGCGTCTGACCATGACATCAAACGTGGCGGATAACCCGGAAGGCTGGCAGGTGTCGGTGGAAGGTCGCGATATGGCCGCGCAGGTACAGCCGGCGGCGCATCCGCGTGGCACCACGGTAGAAATGCGCGATTTGTTTTTTAACACGCCGGCACGGCGTCGTTTCCTGCGTGCCGAGAAAACCGAATTCAATCATCTCGAAGAAGTGTTTCGCCGTATCGCTCTGAGTGAATTCAGCACGGCGTTTCGTCTGGTGCATAACCAGAAAGTCGTGCACCAGTTGCCGGCGGCCACCAGTGATGCCCATCGTGCCCAGCGTATTGCCCGCTTGTGTGGCAGCGCCTTTATGGAGCAATCGGTTGCGGTGGATATCGAGCACGGCGGCTTGCGTCTGCATGGCTGGCTTGGTTTGCCGACTTTCTCCCGAGCCCAATCGGATTTGCAATATTTTTTCGTCAACGGCCGGGTGATTCGTGATCGCGTGGTCAGCCATGCGGTGCGCCAGGCTTATCAGGATGTGCTGTATCACGGCCGGCACCCGGCCTATGTACTGTTCTTCGAACTGGATCCGGCTCAGGTCGACGTTAACGTGCATCCGACCAAGCATGAAGTGCGTTTCCGCGAGCAGCGCATGGTCCATGATTTTCTCTATCGGTCGTTGCATCGTGCCATTGCTGAGGTTCGCCCCGGCAGTGAGCCGGCGCCGCAGCGTAGTGCAATGAGTGAGCCGTTGTCGCAGTCCATGCCGGCGTTGTCGGAGCAATCCGGCTTGGCCCTCGGCACACCGATGGCGCCGCGCCCGTCTTTCACCGGCGAGGGCATGACGCAGGCAGCGCAATATGCGGATCTGGTGCGGCCAGGTGTGGCCGAATCCGCGTCGTCTTTTGCTGCCCCGGCGATGATCCCGGCGGCTGATGATGTCGCCCCGCCGCTCGGCTTTGCCGTTGCCCAGCTGCACGGCATTTTTATTCTCGCCGAGAACGTCGAAGGCATGGTGCTGGTGGATATGCACGCCGCCCACGAACGGATTACCTATGAGCGGCTGAAGTCAGCCTGGGCGGAAGACAAGGTGCGCAGCCAGCCGTTGCTGGTGCCGCTGTCGATGGCGGTATCCACGCGTGAGGCGGATTTTGCCGAACAGTCTCCGGAAGTGTTTGAGCGGCTCGGTTTTGTCATTGAGCGCGCTGGTCCGGAAACCCTGAGCGTGCGCGAAGTGCCGGCGCTGATGCGCGATGCCAATCACGAAGCACTGGTGCGCGATGTGCTGTCTGACCTGCTGACCCACGGTAGCAGCAGCCGGATTGAAGCGGTGCTGGATGAATTGCTGTCGACCATGGCTTGTCATGGCAGCGTGCGCGCTAACCGTCGCCTGACCATTGCCGAAATGAATGCGTTGTTGCGTGATATGGAAGCGACTGAACGCAGCGGCCAGTGTAATCACGGCCGACCAACCTGGACACAGATGTCGCTCAAGGATCTTGACCGCCTGTTCATGCGGGGCCGCTAACATGGCTGCATTGAAGCCGGTGGTGTTCCTGATGGGGCCGACCTGCTCCGGTAAGACCGGTGCGGCGGTCGAGCTGGTCCAGCGCCTGCCGCTGGAGATTATCAACGTCGACTCCGCGCTGGTGTATCAGGGGCTGGAAATCGGCGCCGCCCGGCCGGAGCCGGAGGTGCTGGCCAGGGCGCCGCACCGGCTGCTCGGCTTTCTTGATCCGGCCGAACCCTATTCCGCAGCACGCTTTCGCGCAGACGCGTTGCGTGAAATCGCCGAGATCCATGCCGCTGGCCGGGTGCCGCTGCTGGTGGGCGGCACCATGTTGTATTTCAAGGCGCTGCAGCAGGGGCTGGCCGACCTGCCGGCGGCGGATCCGGCGGTGCGGGCGGATATCGATGCCATTGCCCGCGAGCATGGCTGGCCGGAGGTGCATCGTCTGCTCGCCGAGGTGGACCCGGAAACCGCAGCCAGGCTGAAGCCGAATGATGGCCAGCGCCTGCAGCGGGCGCTGGAGGTCTACCGGATCACCGGCGAGCCGCTGTCGACCCTGCATCGCCGTCAGCAATCTGTTGCATTGTCGGACACGGAAGGCGGCGCCGTGCCGCCGTTTCCCTATACTACGAACTGTTTCGCATTGGCACCGGGATCGAGGGCGCTGCTGCACGAACGCATCGCGAGCCGCTTTCGCGCCATGCTTGAACAGGGCCTGGTGGCTGAGGTGGAGAGGTTGCGGCAACGTGCGGATCTGCACCGGGAACTGCCGGCGATCAAGGCAGTCGGTTACCGTCAGGTCTGGGATTATCTGGATGGCCGGTACGGATATGAAGAGATGGTCGAGCGCGGCATTATCGCCACTCGCCAGTTAGCCAAGCGCCAGTTCACCTGGTTGCGCGGCTGGCCGGGTCTGCAGTGGTTCGACAGTGACGCCCCCGACCTGATAGAGCAGCTGGAAAGCCGGCTTGCGCCCTTGCCGGATTCGGTGTTTAGTTGAGCCCGAGCAGCAGGCGCGGAAGCCAATAGCTGCGCTGATCCAAGGTTTTGTTATGACTTGCCCGAAGTGCTGGGCACCCACTTTTTCAGGATCATCCAAGGAGTTACCGCCATGTCAAAAGGGCACTCGCTACAAGACCCTTTCCTGAACGCCCTGCGGAAAGAGCGTATTCCGGTTTCTATTTTTCTCGTCAACGGCATCAAGCTGCAGGGCCAGATTGAATCCTTTGACCAATACGTGGTGTTGCTGAAGAATGCCGTCAGTCAGATGGTATACAAGCATGCGATTTCTACCGTCGTTCCGGCGCGTAATCCGCGCAGTACTGCACCTGCAGTCGGTGCCAACGGCCTGCCGGTGGATGACGATTACGACGCTGACTGATTCCCGGTACAGCGGATTACTGAACCTGCAAAAAGCCACGCCATGCGTGGCTTTTTGTGCTGAGGCGCCTTGATGGATTTGTTTGACCGCACTGAAGCCACCCGCACCGACGCAGGTGAACGGGCCTTGCTGGTACATATCGATTTGCCCGACGGCGCCGGCCGCGAAGACCTCGACGAATTTCACCATCTGGTGTCCTCCAGCGGTGTGTTGCCGATCCTGCAAGTGACCGGCCGTCGCGACCGACCCGATGCCGCCCTCTATGTCGGCTCCGGCAAGGCCGAAGAAATCGCCGATCTGGTCACCGAACACGAAATCGACGTGGTGCTGTTCAATCATGCCCTGACCCCGGCCCAGGAGCGCAATATCGAGCGGGTGGTCAAAACCCGGGTGCTCGATCGCACCGGTCTGATTCTGGATATTTTTGCCCAGCGTGCCCGCACCCATGAAGGCCGCTTGCAGGTCGAGCTGGCGCAACTGCGCCACATGCAAACCCGACTGGTGCGCGGCTGGACCCACCTTGAGCGGCAAAAAGGTGGTATCGGTCTGCGTGGTCCGGGGGAAACCCAGCTGGAAACTGACCGTCGTCTGGTCCGTGAGCGGGTTCGCGCCATTGAGGCCCGGCTCGGCAAGGTGCGCAGCCAGCGCGCCCAGGGGCGGCGCGCCCGGGCACGAGCGGAAACGCCGCTGGTGTCACTGGTCGGTTATACCAACGCTGGCAAGTCAACCCTGTTCAACCGGCTTACCAACGCCGACGTTTATGTTGCTGACCAGTTGTTTGCGACGCTGGATCCGACCCTGCGCAAGGTCCGCATCCCCGGTGTAGGGCCGACCATTCTGGCCGATACCGTCGGCTTTATTCGCCATCTGCCGCACCGGCTGGTGCAGGCGTTCCGTGCCACACTGGAAGAAACCCTCAGTGCCGGCCTGTTGCTGCATGTCACTGACTCGGTCAGCGACGAGCGCGATGAGAATATTGCCGCGGTCGAAGGCGTTTTGGCGGAGATCGGTGCAGATACCGTTCCTTTCCTGCATGTATTCAACAAGATAGATCTGCTTGATACGCCGCCGCGGATCGACCGCGACGACGAGGGCAGAGCGATTCGGGTATGGTTGTCAGCGGTCACCGGCGCCGGCATCGAGCTTTTGCATCAGGCCATGGCCGAGCGCCTGGCGGCGGACTGGGTCGATCGCTGGATTCGTTTGCCACCGGTTGAGGCGGGTCGATTGCGGGCGCGCCTGCATGATGCGGGCGAAGTTTTGGCCGAACAAAATGATGCTGACGGCAATCTTCTGCTCAGAGTGCGCCTGAACCGGGTACACTTCCTGCGGCTGCTCAGGGAGGCACAGCTCGAAGAGCATGATGTCTTCATGGTTGCCCCTGAGGTTGCAGGGGAAAATATGCCTTCCTACAATCCCGAAGCCTCTCACTAAGCGCGAACAGCGGAGAATTCAATGGCCTGGAATGAACCTGGCGGAAACAAGCCCCGAGATCCCTGGGGTGGTGGCGGAGATCAGGGTCCGCCGGATCTGGACGAAGTTCTGAAGAACCTGCGCGGCAAGTTTTCCGGACTGTTTGGTGGTAAAGGTGGCGGCAGCAAAGGTGGCGGCGCTTCGGTAGCGGCTATCGTGCTGGCGGCGCTGACGGTTTTGTACCTGTTCTGGGGCTCGTTCACGGTTCAGCAGCAGGACCGTGCCGTAGTGCTCAGCTTTGGTAAATATGATCGCACGCTGGGGCCGGGTCTGAACTGGCACTGGCCGCCGGTGGAAACCTTTCGTCGGGTTAACGTCGATCAGGTGCGCGAGCACAGCGTCAAGGAAGAGATGCTGACCCGCGATACCAATATTGTCGGCGTTAACCTGAAAGTGCAGTACAAGGTCGTGGACGCCCAGACTTATGTATTGCGGGTTGCTGATTCGGAAGCGGTGCTGAAGCACGCGGTTGAGAGTGCCCTGCGACAGGTGGTGGGTGCCTCGACAATGGATCAGGTGCTGATCGAGGAGCGTGAGCGGATCGGCGCCGATGTCGGCATCCAGCTGCAGAAATATCTGGATCAGTACAATACCGGTCTGCTGATCGTTGAGTTGATTCTTGATCGCACCGCAGCGCCGGAAGCTGTACGCGACGCATTTGATGACGTTGCCCGTGCCAAGGAAGATGAGGAGCGGTTTCGCAATGAAGCCCAGACCTATTCCAACGGCGTGATTCCGGATGCCAGTGGCCGCGCTCGCCGTCTGCGCGAGGAGGCTCAGGCCTACAAGGAACAGGTGGTGGCCCGTGCCCAGGGTGATGCCCAGCGCTTTGAAGCCCTGCTGACCGAGTATCGCCGCGCGCCTGCGATTACCCGTGACCGTCTCTATCTGGAAACGCTGGAGCAGGTGTTGAGCGGTGCCAGCAAGGTGCTGATCGATACCAAGTCCGGCAACAACATGCTCTATCTGCCGCTGGATCAGATGATCCGTCAGCAAAAGGAAAGCCGTGCCCGGGCTGCCCCCGCCACCAGCGAAAGCGGTGTGGAAGCGCCCAAGTCCTCATCGGCAAGTGAGCGCCCGCAGACCGGCTATGGCAGCCGCACAAGGGAGATCCGCTGATGTCACAGAGAAGCACATTATTTCTCGCTTTTATTGCTCTGGTGCTGGTGATCGGCTCGGAGTCCTACTATGTCGTCAATGAAACCGAAAAGGCGGTGTTGAAGCAGTTCGGCAAGATCATCAAGAGCGATATCCAGCCGGGCATCTACGGCAAGCTGCCATTCCTGCAGTCGGTGATCCGCGTTGACGGCCGGGTGTTGACCCATGATGTACCGACCCAGCCCTTCCTGACTTCGGAAAAGAAGGTGCTGAACGTCGATTCGTTCGTGATCTGGCGGATTGCCGATGTGCAGCGTTACGTCACCACGCTCGGTAGTGGCAGCACCGACAGCATGCGCATTCAGGCCGAAGCCCAGCAGCGTGTCGATGGCCGGGTCCAGCAGGCTCTGCGTGATGAGTTCTCCAAGCGCACCGTCAATGACGTGGTCGCCGGCGAGCGCGAGACGGTCATGAATCAGGTGGCGCAGACGGTTAACGAACGCACCCTGACCGACCTTGGTATTCAGGTGATCGACATTCGCGTCAAACGGGTCGACTGGCCGGAGGAAGTGCGCGGCCGGGTATTTGACCGGATGCGTGCCGAGCGGGCCCGGGATGCTGCCGGCCACCGCGCCAAGGGTCGTGAGGATGCCGAGGGTATCCGCGCCGATGCCGATCGTCAGGCCACGGTAATTATGGCCAATGCATATCGCGATGCGCAGATCCTGCGAGGTGCTGGCGACGCCGAGGCGGCTTCGATCTACGCCAAGGCGTTTGGTCGCGACGCCGAGTTCTTCCGCTTTTACCGCAGCCTGGAAGCCTATCGCGCCAGTCTCGGTAACCCGGAAGACCTGCTGGTGCTGGAGCCGGACAGCGATTTCTTCCGCTACCTGAAGCGCTCCTCCGGCGGCCGTTGACCGTCGGTCACACGGATGGCGCCGAGCCGGTGTGACCCGGCGCCATCCGGTGCTACAATCCGCGCGCCAGCTCGTCTGGCGCTCTCTTTCCCTGGTTAATCAAGAACGGACAGGCATGAATCGCGAAGAACAGTGGCTGCTCCCCGACGGTGTCGAGGAAATTCTGCCTGAGCGCGCGGCGGCGATTGAGCTGCTGCGCCGCGAGCTGCTGGATCTGTTCGGCCGCTGGGGTTATCAGCTGGTATTTCCGCCGCTGATCGAATTTCTCGATTCGCTGCTCAACGGCACCGGCCGCGACCTTGAGCGCGAAACCTTCAAGCTCACCGACCAGCAGACCGGTCGACTGATGGGCATCCGTCCCGATATTACCCCGCAGGTGGCGCGTATTGATGCGCACAGCCTGCGTCGTAGTGCCCCGACCCGCCTTTGCTATTGCAGCACTGCCGTGCGTACCCGTTGCCAGCCGGGCGGCTCGCGCACGCCCTACCAGATTGGTGTGGAACTGTTTGGCCATGCCGGCGTGCAAAGCGATGCCGAAGTGATTGCCCTGCTGCTGGATACCCTGGCCCTGGCCGGGGTGGCGCCGGTGACGCTGGATCTCGGTCATGTCGGTATTTATCGCGCGCTGGTGCGTCGCGCCGGGTTGTCGGCTGAAGACGAAGCCGCGCTGTCGGATATTTATCTGCGCAAGGCCCGCGACGAACTCGATGCATTCCTGTCCGAGCTGGCGCTGACCACGGAATTGCGCGACGCGCTGGCGGCGCTGCCGTGGCTGGCTGGTGGCCGCGCTGTGCTTGATCGTGCCCGCGCCGAACTGGCGCCGTTCGGTGCCGAGGTGCTGGGCGCCATTGATGAACTGGCGGCGCTGGCGGCATTTGTCGAAAGCCGCTATCCGGCGGTGCAGCTGCACATCGATGCCGGTGAGTTGCGCGGTTATCACTATCACACCGGTGCGCTGTTTGCGGCGTATGTGAATGGCAATAGCGAAGCGCTGGCCAAAGGTGGCCGTTACGATCATATCGGTGAAGTGTTTGGTCGCGCCCGTCCGGCCACCGGCTTCAGCGCCGATCTGCGCTTGCTTGCCGAAGGGCGGAGCGGTGCAGTCGCGCAGGGAATTCTTGCCGAAGGCGACTGGCTCGATGCCGGTTTTGCCGCTGAAGTGAATCGACTGCGTGCCGCCGGTGAAACCGTGCTGGTGACACTGCCGGGTGCCGACAACGACGGCAAAGCACTGAACTGTCATCGCCGGCTGGTAAACCAGTCCGGCAAATGGACGCTTGAATCCTTTTAATCCACCAACCGTGACGACAAACAGGCCATGGGCAAGAACGTTGTAATTCTCGGCACCCAGTGGGGTGATGAAGGCAAGGGCAAGATCGTTGATCTGCTGACCGAACAGGTGTCCTGCGTGGCCCGTTTTCAGGGTGGCCACAATGCCGGCCATACCCTGGTTATCGACGGCAAAAAGACCGTTCTGCACCTGATCCCGTCGGGTATCCTGCGCGAAAACGTGTTGTGCCTGATCGGTAATGGCGTGGTGTTGGCGCCGGATGCGCTGATGAAAGAAATTCGCGGCCTGGAAGACAACGGCGTGCCGGTGCGTGAGCGTCTGCGTTTGTCGCCGGCCTGCCCGTTGATTCTGCCGGTGCATGTGGCGCTGGATCAGGCCCGGGAAAAAGCCCGCGGTGAAGCCAAGATCGGCACCACCGGTCGCGGCATCGGCCCGGCCTATGAAGACAAGGCCGCGCGTCGCGGTGTGCGGCTGGGCGATATTTACCAGCGCGAACGTTTTGCCGCCAAGCTCGGCGAAATGCTCGACTATCACAACTTCGTGCTGCGCAATTACTACAACGCGGACCCGGTCGATTTTCAGCAAACGCTGGATGAAACCATCGCCTTTGGCGAGGAGCTGCGGCCGATGGTGTCGGATGTCACCACCATCCTGCACGACACTCGCATGCGTGGTGAGAACATCATGTTCGAAGGCGCGCAGGGCACCCTGCTCGACATCGACCACGGCACCTATCCGTTTGTCACCAGCTCCAATACCACGGCCGGCGGCACGGCTACCGGCTCCGGCTTTGGCCCGCTGTATCTGGACTATGTGCTCGGTATCACCAAGGCCTACACCACCCGCGTTGGCTCCGGGCCGTTCCCGACCGAGCTGTTTGACGATGTCGGCCGTCGTCTTGCCGAGCGTGGTCACGAGTTCGGCTCCACCACTGGCCGCGCCCGTCGTTGTGGCTGGTTTGATGCAGTGGCACTGCGCCGTGCCATCCAGATCAACTCGATCAGCGGTTTGTGTCTGACCAAGCTGGATGTACTCGATGGCCTGGATATCGTCTCAATCTGTGTCGGTTATCGCACTGCCGATGGTGATGTGATTTCCGCCGCCTGGGATGCAGACTCCTACGCTCTGATGGAGCCGGTGTACGAAGACATGCCGGGCTGGAGCGAATCGACCGTCGGCGCCAAGTCGGTGGCGGAGTTGCCGGCCAACGCGCGTGCCTACATCAAGCGCATCGAGGAAGTCACCGGCGCGCCGATCGATATTATCTCGACCGGCCCGGACCGCAACGAAACCATCGTCTTGCGGCACCCGTTCGAGTAATCGGCGATGTTGTTATTTCTTGCGGGTAATGATCACCAGCGCACCGATAATCCCGAGCACGAGCACCGGGAACAGCAGCAGGTAGGGCCGGTTGTTCTGGGCCTGTTCGGTCATCGGGGCCGGCGCCGGTGGCTGGGCGCTGGCGGGCAGGGTGGCTGTCAGGCTGCATAGCATGATCAGCAGGGCAATCAGGGGGCGGGCCATGGGCAATCTCCGCAGACAAAAAAGGCTCCCGACGGGAGCCTTTTGAATTGGTGCCGAGGAGAGGGCAGAAAGCGTCGCTTTCTGCGCCAGCGCAGCAATGGGCTCTGCCCTGTTGCGCCTCGGCGCTGGCCGGCAGTCCGACCGAGAAACAAAAGAGCTCCTGCAAAGGAGCTCAGCTTTAATTGGTGCCGAGGAGAGGAAATAGACCTTCATCATCGGCAAACATAACTTATTGATTTTCGGCACTCGTGAGCTGTGAATTGTAACAGCCTCTGTAGCAGGTCGCCACAATGCCGCCTAGCGGTAGAGGT
>JBECKT010000025.1:0-15270 GCA_040235405.1 Alcanivoracaceae bacterium | reverse complement strand
GCACTACCTGCCTGCCCGAGCTGCGGCTCCGGTTTTACCTATGAAGACGGCACCATGCTGGTCTGCCCGGAATGCGGCCACGAATGGTCGGCAGATGCTGCGCCTGCGCCGGCAGATGATGAGCGGGTCATTCGTGACGCCAATGGCACTGTGTTGACCGATGGCGATACCGTCACGGTGATCAAGGATCTGAAAGTGAAGGGCTCATCGCTGGTGGTGAAAGTTGGCACCAGGGTGAAGAACATCCGGCTGGTCGATGGCGATCACGACATCGACTGCAAGATTGACGGTATCGGCGCGATGAAGCTGAAGTCGGAATTCGTCAGAAAAGCCTGATCCGCCTGCTGCTACTGCGGACTAGCGGGTGTTTCAGCAATCCAGCGCAGAAATGCTCGACGTTCCTCTGCCGTGGCATTTTGCCAGCTGGCCTTGAGCAGATCGATATGGCTCAGGCCGCTGTCGGCTGCCGGCGCCACGCTGCTGACACTGGCAACTTCCGGTGCTGACTGGAAGGTCAGAAAGCCCTGATTCATCATCATGCCGCTGGCCTCGGTCGGGTGTTGTTCCGCCGTGGCCAGATTCAGGCTGTAGCCGGCAAAGTTCTTTGCCATCTCGCGCGCCTCATCAACGTCCGCCGGTTCATCAAAGCTCAGGCGATAACGACTGCCGGCCGCACCGCTGATGCGATAAAGCACCGGCGCGGATTTCACCACTTCGTGATTGTTGCCGGGCAGCTCAAACAGGTTCTTGTAGTAGGCAATGATCCGGTAATTACCGGGCCGCAGGTGCAAGGTGCGGTCGCCGAGGCTGAACAGCTTGTTGATGCCGTCGACCTTGCGTTCGTTGATGACAACGATTTCCAGTTCCATTGGCACATCCACCAGCAATAATTGTTCTGCTGGCAGGTCTGCGCCCTCGTAGAGCTTGATGTCCGGGCTGCTGGCACAGGCTGTCAGCAGCATCAGAGTCAGCAGGGTCAGGATGGTACGCATTGAAATCTCCACAGGGCTGCGGGGCGAGAGCTTCCGCGCCGGTCATGACAGTTGTGTGTCAGTAGCCGCGCATCGGCCGTGTCAGTGGTGCCGGTGCCGGCTCGGTGCTTGCGCCCGGCTCCGCATCGACCGGACAAGTTTGCTGGCACTGCTCCAGTGTTTCAAACGGCACCACACCCTCGCAGCCGCCCCAGATAAAGGCCCGGCAGCTTTGGCTGTCGGCATCAAACCAGTAGCGGGTATGGGCGGCCCGGCATTTGCCGGACTCGGGTTTCAGTGTGCAGTCCGCTGGCAGGCTTGAGCTGGCGCTCTGACAGGCGCCGAGCAGTGTGCCGGCCAGCAGGATTATGATAATTCGCATGGGTCTCTCCCTGAGCCGGATAGTTCTAGCCGCGGTGATCGCTGACAAAAGGGTTGGTCTGCCGTTCCTGACCAAAGGTGGACATGGGACCGTGGCCGGGAATGAAGCCCATGTCATCGCCGAGCGGGAACAATCGCTCGCGAATCGAGCGTACCAGATCCTCGTGGTTGCCACGGGGGAAATCGCTGCGACCGATAGAGCCGGCGAACAGCACATCGCCGACAATTGCCAGCCGTGATTGCGGCTCGACAAACACCACATGCCCCGGGGTATGGCCCGGGCAGTGCAGCACATCCAGACGGGTGTTGCCGACGCTGACACTGTCGCCATGCTCCAGCCAGCGGGTTGGCGTGAAGGCACGTGCCGGCGGGAAGCCGAACATCTGCGACTGCTGTGGCAGCATGTCGATCCAGAAACTGTCTTCGCGCTGCGGTCCTTCGATCGGCAAGCCGAGGCGCTCGGCGAGATCGGCGACCGCGCCGGCATGATCGATATGGGCATGGGTGACGAGAATTTTCTCCACCTTGCCGCCGATCTGTTGCAGCGCGTCGATAATTCGTTCGACATCACCGCCAGGGTCGACCACGGCAAGATTACCGGTTTCCTCACATTGCAGGATCGAGCAGTTCTGTTCGAACGGGGTCACCGGGAGAATGGCATATTTCATGACAGGGTATCTGCGGCATCAAATGACGCCGCAGTATAACAGTAGAGAACCCCCGATGAAGGCTGCGGCCTGTCTGTAACTGTCAAGGCGGGGTGTCAGGCGCGGTCGGCCCGGCGGAAAGCCAGCAGCACATTGATGGCCCGGGCGTTAACCTGCTCTCTTGGCAGCTGTCAGAGAGTATCCCGACAAGTTACCACTGCGACAATCCGGCTTGCTTATCACTATGCTGGCTGGCCAGAATTCAGACCTTCATCAGACTACCGCGTGAGCATTGTTATGGCACAGGCCGAATCCGTTTTCACTCCGCTGCGCATTGCCGTGCTGACGGTCAGCGATACCCGCACCAGCGCCACGGACAGCTCCGGCGACCTGCTGGTGGCCAGATTGCAGCAGGCGGGGCACCAGTTGATTGCCCGGGATCTGGTCCGGGATGACATTTATGCGCTACGGGCGGTGGTATCGGCATGGATTGTCGACCCGAAGGTGCAGGCGATCGTGGTTACCGGCGGTACCGGATTTTCCGCCCGCGACAGTACGCCCGAAGCGCTATGCCCCTTGTTCGACAAGCCGATTGAAGGTTTCGGCGAACTGTTCCGGCAGGTGTCGCTGGAGGATATCGGCACCTCCACCATCCAGTCACGGGCCGTGGCCGGGGTGGCCAATTACACCGTGATCTTCTGCCTGCCCGGCTCCAACAATGCCTGCGCCACCGGTTGGGACCGGATCATTGCGCCGCAGCTGGACAGCCGGCAGCGCCCCTGCAACTTTGTCGGTCTGGTGCAGAAGAAAGGCCAGTCGGCATGATCAGTGTTGCCGACGCTGTTGTCAGGTTGCAGTCACAATCGGCCTGTCTGTGTGCGGAGGAAACGGTGGCCCTGTCAGCGGCGGCTGGACGGGTGCTGGCGGCTGACCTGATCAGTCCGATTGATGTGCCACCGGCGGATAACAGCGCGGTCGATGGCTACGCACTGCGCAGCAATGATGCGAATCAATCACTGCCGGTCAGTGACCGGATCTGCGCAGGTGAGGTGCCGGCGCCGTTGGCCGCCAACAGCGCTGCGCGGATTTTTACCGGCGCTGCGGTACCGCCCGGTGCCGATGCGGTGGTGATGCAGGAAAACTGTGTGGCCGACGCCGATTCCGTGTCACTGCCTGCGGTAAAAACCGGCGCCAACATTCGTCGGCGCGGGCAGGACGTTCAGGCTGGTGCCGTCGTACTGACCGCAGGCACGCTGCTGACGCCCTGGCATCTGGGTCTGATCGCCTCCCTCGGGCTGGCCGAGGCGCCTGTGCGGCAACGTCTGCGGGTTGCACTGCTGACCACCGGCAACGAGTTGCAGCGACCGGGGGAGGTGCCGCTGCCGGGAAAAATTTTCAATTCCAATAGCGCGCTGCTGAGTGGCTTGTTGGAGCAGGTCGGCTGTGAAGTATCCGATTGCGGGATGGTCGCAGACAGTGCCGAGGCGACTACTGCTGCACTCAGGCATGCAGCACAGTCGGCGCAGTTGATCATCAGCACCGGCGGTGTTTCGGTGGGCGAGGAAGATCATGTCCGCGATGCCGTTGCCGAACTGGGCTGCATCGATCTGTGGAAAGTGGCGATCAAACCGGGCAAGCCGTTTGCTTTTGGCAAGGTCGAGAACAGTCTGTTTCTCGGTTTGCCCGGTAACCCGGCTGCGGTGCTGGTAACGTTTCTGGTGCTGGTCAAACCGCTGCTGGATCGTTGTCGCGGCGTGATTGCGCCTGCCCCGGTCTGGTATGCGTTACCGGCAGCGTTCGAGGTTGCCAAGGCAGGCAAGCGTGAAGAATATCTGCGCGTCAGGGTCAATGCGGACGGCGCGCTTGAAGCGCACCCGAACCAGAGCTCGGGGATGCTCAGCTCCGCCTGCTGGGCAGAAGGCCTTGCCCGTGTGCCGGCCGGCCGAACCGTCGCAACCGGCGAGCTGGTCGATTTTCTGCCCTTTGCGCAACTGCTTCGTTAAACCGGCTGGTATCGCTCAGAGGATCTGCTTATCGCACAGCGCCGGAACATGATCCTCCGGCAGCGCACTCTGGCAGCGCCAGACGCCGGGGAACCCGGTCGGCACCAGCATAAACCTGTGTCCTTCCATGCCGGCAATGCCGTCGCCAAACTCGAACAGAATCGCTCCGCCGCTGTCCAGTCCGATCTGGCGGAAATAACGGTCTGCCATGCGGTGTGGTTCAGGTAAATCGATAAGCTGATTGCTGGTTGGCAGCTGTCCGGTCTCCAGCAAAAACTGGTTCACCTTCAGGCGAATGTCCTTGCTGCTTTCGATCTTGTCCTCGAGCACGCTGCGGACCGTCGCCGCGCGTTGCGTCAATGGGTCGAACTGCTTGTCGACGGCCTCGCGAACCGGCGTTGGGATGCTTGGCATTTGCGGGCTGGTGGGCATGCTTTGTCTGGCCACTGCATCATTACTGCGGCAGCGGGCAGGGCGCAGCTCGGCAGGCAGCGACCCTTCGTCACAGCGCCAGCGCACCGCGCCGCTGGCGGTCTTTTCCGGAATAAAAATCAGGGTGCGGCCCTGTAGTTGCTGCGAAGCGCCGAGAAAGGTGACGGTCAGCAGGGAAGACTGGCCAAGGCGGATATCGGCTATGACCTCGTCGCCCTGCAACAGGGTTTCATCCAGCCGTGCATCCAGAGGGCTGTTTGGCCAGAATCCGGTGCGCTCGATAAACTCGCGTAGCGGCGTCTGCACGGCTTCGACCCGCTTGACCGCATGGTTCAGGTGCTGTGCTGCCCGCCAGTCGTCCAGCCAATAGCGACCTTTCAGCCAGTAGCCGGCACCGAACAGGGCCGCCAGACCGAGGGCAGAGAGCAGAAACAGGGTCAAACGAAATCTTTTCAGGCCAATTGCTGCCATGATGGTTGCGTCCCCCCGGCGCCGCAGTTATCAATCGGGCCGACCTTACACCATGGAATCGATTCATGACACCGACAACCGGCACCGTCAGCAGCAATGGCATCGAGCTTTTCTACGAGGCGCGTGGTCCGGAGCAGGGAGAGCCGATCATTTTCGTTATGGGGCTGTCGGCGCAGATGGTGTTCTGGCCGGAGCCGTTGCTGGATGCGCTGGCGCAGAAGGGCTACCGGGTAATCCGTTTTGATAACCGTGATGTTGGCCTGTCCACCAGGCTGCGGGCGCCGTTCCACCATGATCCGGCCGCCGCGATGCTGCGCTACTTCATCGGCCTGCCGGTGCGGGCGGCCTATACCCTGCACGATATGGTGGCGGATACGATCGGCCTGATGGATGCGCTGGAGATTGATCGTGCCCATATGGTCGGCGCGTCGATGGGCGGCATGATCAGCCAGCTGATGAGCGCCCGGCGGCCGGAGCGGGTGCGCAGCCTGACCTCGATCATGTCCAGCCCGAACACCCGTTGGCCGTTGGCACCGCCAAAACTGTCAGCGCTGAAAGCGCTGGTTGGGCCGAAAGTAAAAATCGAAAATGCCGATCAGTTTGTCGAGTTTGGTCGCCGGATGATGCGCACGCTGGGCGGCTCGGTGCCGACCAGTGATGCGCTGGCCGAGAAGATGTTCCGGCAAAGTTGGGAGCGCGGCTTGTACCCGCGTGGTGTGCGGCAGCAATTGATGGCGGTGTTGTCCACCGGAGGGTTTCGTCACGAGCTGAGAAAGATTCGTGTGCCCACCACGGTGATTCATGGCAGTGAAGACCCGTTGATCCGTCCTGCCAGTGGCCGTGAGACGGCAAAGGCCATTCCCGGTGCCCGGTTCGAGTTGATTCGCGGCATGGGTCATGATTTGCCTGATCAGGCCTTGCCGAAAATTGCCTCGCTTATCGAGGAGACGGCGCGTCGCGCGTCGTGATCGTTTCCGGCTCGCTGCGCTGCCACTCCGGCGCTATCCATGCAGTTCGGGTCGTGGCGAATGCGGCGGCACTCCCACACCGCTACGCCGACAAAGAACGGAGTGGCAGCAACAAAGATCAGCTGGCGCAGATCCAGTGCCAGCCGGGGTGCTACCTGCTGCCAAAGGGCGGCCAGACCACTCTGCTCCACCACATCCCGCATCATCTCGATCAGTTCCATGGCGCACTCCGGTAACTCGTAGGAGCCGTCGACCGACGGCGATTCCCTGTCCAACCGCAATGACCCCATTCTGCCGCCTGGTGTTGGCCACCGACACCCTGGGCGAAGCAAGCTGCAGCGCGGGTTGCCAAAACACGGCCTTAGGGAACCTCTGAAAAACTGTCATATCTGTTGTAGGAGCGGCCGATCGGCCGCGATTTTTCCGAGCCTATCGCGGCCGATCGACCGCTCCGGGTTATTCAGAGCTTCCTTAGCTGGCAACAGTGGCTGGATCGTAACGTGAGCAATTGGCGCGGCAGTATCTGCAGGATCGTGGTTTGGGGTTGAGTGATATTGCCTTGCTGCTCGGATTTTCTGAGCAAAGTGCGTTTAATCGTGCTTTTAAACGCTGGGTAGGTGTATCGCCGGGCAGCTCTACACTGCATCCTCGGAGATTCTTCCTTCGAGACCAGCCCTGAATGCTGCTATCAGCGGGGCAATACGATT
This sequence comes from Alcanivoracaceae bacterium, assembly GCA_040235405.1. Lineage (GTDB taxonomy): Bacteria > Pseudomonadota > Gammaproteobacteria > Pseudomonadales > Alcanivoracaceae > PGZG01. The sequence continues at coordinate 8,690 of JBECKT010000025.1, read as the reverse complement.
AGAGCAAGTGGACCTATTTAACTACGCTTATCTAAACGGCTTTTTATTTTCCAATAAGCGAACCCGGACAGACCGAATAGAAATAGCAAGAAAACCACATTAAAGATCGGAAAGGGCTCTGTGCGTGTGTTGGTTTCTTCTATGCTAACAATATTGGGGAAGGTTGAAATCAGCCGGATACGCCAGCCATAGTACTGAATCAGCGCAAGCTGGTCGCTGTCTTTGCTCAGCTGCTGGGCCTTGGCCTGCACATCGGCTGAATCGAATTTAAAATACCACGGAAATCCAAACGCGGTATCAGTATTGCGAAAAACGCTCACATCAATAGGGTTGTCGGGTTCGCCCGTGTTGATGAAGTAAATATCCCGCGTAGGGCCATCAGCGACGTTGTTTGAATTAATCACGCCTTGAGCATCCATGCGCTTAACTTCTACCCCGTTAATCACGACCACAGCATGTTTAGGTAAGAAGTAATGTAGCGATGCGCCAATCCCCAGTAGTGCCATCACCAAAAAACCGATCCCGATTGCTTTTAGTTTCTTCATAAAAATGGCTCTTCGCAGGCAGGCTATGCCTGTGCCTGCGTTTCAGGGTTGACCATGACTCTCAAGAAAGAAAGCCAGGTTTTTTCTGTACTCCAGCGCTCCTGTGACGTTTGCGAGACTACTTGTTGCCGCTCTCATATTCATTTACAGCTTCTTCCCAGGACTCACTGAGCGACTGATAAGCATCTGAGAAGCCTTTTCTCATCTGCTCCCAGGCGCCGGCCGAGCTGCTCTTGAAGCTGCCATAGGCTTCTGCCAGCTCATTTCTCTGCTTGCGCAGCGCTTTCAGGTTCGCCTTGGTTTTCTCCCGGGCCGACTGAGTCAGGTCATCCCAGTTGTTGTCAGCGCGAGTTTCTAACCCGTCAATGCGCTCATCAAGTTTCTTGATTGCCAGGTCGGCTTCTTTTAGAGCTTCGCCACGCTGTTTGGCGGAGTATTTTTGAAGGGTGCCAATCAGCTCCTGAGTTTCCCTCTTTACATCCTCAGTATTGACTGGTTCGTTGCCGGATTGCGCGTGCGCAGCCGGAATAATCCAAAGTGTCATGGCGGCGACGATGCTAATCATTAAAGTGTTTTTTCGCATGGCTTTCTTCCCTCCAGGCTAAAAAGCTGATTATATTCAGTGGCGATCTTGCCGAAATAATCGTTTGGCAATCAGGCTTATTCTTAATATTCTTCGCCCATAATCCGAATCGATAAGCCTCTAAAATTCAGCATGTATCTGCTTCAGAAAAAATCTATCTCGAAGAAGATTTATTTAAACCGCGACATGGCAGAGCTAAAGGCGCGGCTTGCAGACTCCCAAGCTCTATCGGCACCAGCTTTAAGATCTTCCCAGGCATCGTCTCCAGCTTCACTTAACTCATCGAGTTTTTTTCTCACACCTTCTTTCATCGATTTCAGCTCATCTATCTGCTTGTAGTATTCCTGCCGAGCATCGGCTTCTTTGGCATCCGCTTTGGCTTTCAGCTTATCAATCTCGGCATTCCATTCGTCCAGTTTGGACTGAAGCTTTTTTACGTAAGTGTCTTTCATGCTCATATTCCATATCTCCTGTAAATACGTCCTATGCGGACTGAAACGGCCGCGATCCTGCAGCATCAATCTATGGCGAGCTCTCGATAAAAATCAAGCTGCTCCCACCTCCAAACTAACATACTTAGCTAAGGCCGCGTCAACCGTGCCTCAGGGTATTGCCTCCCTGAAATGCCAGGCTGACAGCTCCAAAAAAGTTAGCGCAATACGATTAGGGCAAGAGCGGCGATTTAACGGGGATTACGTTTCAGGCACTCACTTCAGGAACTTTGTTCGGGTTGGAAAACGTTACGAAGAAAAAGTTTCTCGCACTTTCTTCTGCTTAATCCCTAATGCTGCCCTTATCCAGTTCTCGGAAAGAATTACTTAACAGAATCAACGCTCGGCGTGTAAGCAATCTCTTACACTGCCGGAAACGCCAGTAGCCCCCGAATATCCTCAACACCAAGCTGCGCCATCAACACCCGATCAAGGCCAATGGCCACACCGCTGCAATCCGGTAGTCCGTGTTGCAGCGCAGCGAGTAATTGCGGGTCGGCGGCCATATCGCGCAGACCATGTTGCTGACGTAACTCGCGATCCTGCTGAAAGCGTGCCGCCTGTTCGGCTGCATCGGTAAGTTCGTGATATCCGTTGGCGAGTTCACAACCGCCAAAATAAATCTCGAAGCGCCGGCCAACCCATTCGCCGTCATGACCCTGGTGTTTGCGCGCCAGAGCCGCAGCCCAGCCGGGAAAATCATCGACTATCACCAGTTGGTCTTTTATCAGCGCCGGTTCGACCACGGTGGCCATCAGCCAGTCCACCAGTGCCGGCTTGTCGAGCTCGGCAGGGGCGCCATTCTGCTGTGCGCGTTGCGCCAGTTCAGTAACGGAAGCGGTCAGCGGGTCCAGCCCGGTGTGTTGCCGGAAGGCGTCACGAAAGTGATAGCGCGTTACCGCCACAGGTTTCAGCAGCGGCGACAGCAACGCCACACATTCATCAATCAACTGATCGAGAGAAAACCCGGGCCGATACCATTCCAGCAAACTGAACTCGGGATTGTGCCGGCGCCCGGCCTCGCCATGGCGGAACACCCGGCTGATCTGCCAGATCGCACCGCTGCCTGCGGCGAGCAGACGTTTCATATGGTATTCGGGGGAGGGCTGCAGAAAGCCGTAGCCGGGCACTTCAATGCACTGAATATGCAGATCGGTGACGCCAAAGCGGGCGAGGCAGGGGGTTTCGACTTCGAGAATATCGCGTTCGGCAAAGAACGCGCGAACATAAGCAAGCAGACTGGCGCGCGCGGCGAGGGCTTCGCGAGCCGTGGCCGGACGCCAGTCTGTCACTGATCAGTCCTTGACGCGGCCGACGTATTCGCCGGAGCGGGTGTCCACCTTGACGATCTCGCCAGTCTGGATAAACAACGGTACGCGCACGACCGCGCCGGTGGTCAGTTTCGCCGGTTTGCCGCCGCTGCCGGCGGTGTCGCCTTTAACGCCCGGATCGGTCTCAATGATTTCCAGCTCGACAAAGTTCGGCGGGTACACCACCAGCGGTACGCCATTCCACAGCGTGACCTGGCAGCTGTCTTCTTCCTTCAGCCACTTGGCGGCGTCGGCCACGGCGGCTTCGCCGGCGGCCAACTGTTCGAAGGAGGTCGGGTGCATGAAGTGCCAGAATTCGCCATCGCTGTACAGGAACTGCATCTCCTGATCGACAACGTCAGCGCCTTCCAGCGAATCGCCGGAGCGGAAAGTACGTTCCCAGACCTTGCCATTCTTCAGGTTGCGCAGGCGCACCCGGTTGAAGGCTTGTCCTTTGCCCGGCTTGACGTATTCATTCTCGAGAATGGCGCAGGGATCGCCGTCGAGCATTACTTTCAGACCGGGTTTGAAATCGTTGGTAGAATAGTTGGCCATTGGTCACCTGTTGCAGGGTCGGATCCCTTGAAAGAGCGCGCAATCATAGCGCAGACGCTGCCGCCCCGCGACTGGGACGGCAGCGCTGCCGATATCATCACCGACCCGGCTGAATTGCTGCGGCTGCTGGAGCTGGATCCGGCCAGCCTGCCGGCGGCGCTGGCCGCTGCCCGTGACTTTCCGCTCAAGGTGCCGCGCAGTTATGCCCGCCGGATTCGCCCGGGCGATCCGTTTGATCCGTTGCTGCATCAGGTGCTGAGCCGGGCCGAGGAGCTGGAGCAGGTGCCGGGCTATGACACCGATCCGCTGGCGGAGGCGCAGCACACGCCGGTGCCGGGGATTCTGCATAAATATCAGGGCCGGGTGCTGCTGATGGTCACCGGGGCCTGCGCGGTGCATTGCCGTTACTGCTTCCGCCGTCACTTTCCCTATAACGAGCATATGCCGACCCGCGATCGCCTCGCCGCAGCGCTGGACTGGCTGGCCGGGCAGAGCGATATCAGCGAGGTTATCCTCAGTGGCGGCGACCCGCTCAGCGTCACCGACCGGCGTCTGCGCGAGCTGCTGGCGGCGCTGGAGGCAATCCCCCATATCCGCCGGCTACGCATTCACAGCCGCCTGCCGGTGGTGATGCCGGAGCGCATAAGTGAGGGCTTGCTATCAATGCTGGCCTCGTCCCGCCTGAAGTCGGTGATGGTGATACATGCCAATCATGCGGCGGAGCTGAACCAGGAGGTGGCCGATGCGCTGGCTGCCTTGCGGCACAGCGGGGTACTGCTGCTAAACCAGTCGGTGCTGCTGCGCGGGGTCAACGACGATGCGCTAGCGCTGGCAGCGCTGAGCGAGCGCCTCTTCGATGTCGGTGTCACTCCTTATTACCTGCATCAGCTGGACCGGGTTGCCGGCGCCGCCCATTTTGCCGTCAGTGACGCCGAAGCGGCGAGCCTGATGGCGGACCTGCATCGGTTCTTGCCCGGATACCTGCTGCCTCGGCTGGTGCGGGAGGAGCCCGGCGCCGCTGGCAAGACAGCGCTGCTGCCGTCAGGTTGATTTACAACACATCGGACAATGGCTTAAAGTCGTGACTTCGGTCACAAAGCAAAATAAATCAAGCGCTTGTCATGCTTTATTAATACGTTGCCTGAGCAGGACGCCCAGACGCTGACATCGCTGCCTCACCTGAGGAATAGGTTGGCATGGAGCAATCCGCACAGAAAATCCGGCTGAAGCTCCCCGAACAGGATCTTCAATACCTGACGATAGGCAGTGATCAGCCGAAAAAACTGCAGGCCTGGGTCAATGAACTGCCACTGATGAACATGGGCGAGACTTCGCGCCAGTTGTATCAGTATGTGCAGGAGTTGAACCGTTTTCAGGTGCCGACACCGCAGCGTTTCCTGTTGCTGGAGATCATTCGTCCGGTGGTTCTGCATGTCTGCCGCTCGCTTGGCAAGCATTATCTGAATCAGTCTCTGGTGCTGCCGGACAAGGCGCGCCGCGTTGCCAGTCTGGCCCAGGCTCTGCAAACCCACCTTGCCGCCGGTTATAAACTGGTAGCTGTGCGCGGTGTTCGCCGTCTCAACGAGCGTGATGGCAAAACTCTTGTGGCGACAGCCATTCATCGCGCCATTAGTGCCCAGACCGATAATCTGGTGCGCAGCTATCAGTTGTACTTCCCGACGCCGCGCCATCTCTGGCTGGAACTGCACCAGTTGTTTCTGTTGGCGGAAATGAATCGTCTCGACGGCATCGAGGTTAGAGATCCTGATTTCAGGGAGATCGAAACCAGCACGGTGAAAGAAGCCTATGGCCGTGCCTTGCTGCTGTCCACGGCCAAGCCCAATCAGCTGCGCCAGCAGGAAATTGCCGCCTTGTATCGGGCCACGGAGGAGTGGAGTTCACTGATCGATATCAAGCCGGCCGGTGAGGATGCCGACCTGTTTGTGTTCGATTTGCAGATGGACAGGCCGCCCACTTACCGCACCCATGCTTCGGTGGCTGCGGAGAACAGTCGCTATATCGATTCGAAAGATCTGGTCAGTGATATCGCCTCCACCATCACCGGGCACAAGCGCGAGGGTTTTGCGGTGCCGGATGGCATTCCGGACAATATGCTGGTGCATTTGCAGCAAGCCTGGGGCGCGCTGGCTGAGCGTTCGTTCCGCCGGGTCGGCCAGACAGGTCCGATTGATATCTGCCTCGGTTTGTCGGCGCTGCACGGCCATCTCTCCGGCGGTATGGATTTTGATAAAATGGTCCGCGGCAGCGAGTTGCAGGTGCTCGCTCAGGGGGCGATCGAAAACCCGTTTCTTGCTGGCCGGGCCAAGGGCGGAAGCAATCTGCCCCAGGACGATGATCCCTGGTCGAAGGCATATGACGGGGGTGGCCACAGAATGTCGGAAGACATGATGGATGCCATCGACGTAAGTGGTATTACCAGCCAGCTGCGCCAGCAGCAGGACAGTAAGGACGCAAAAGCTGTTCTTGAGCACTTTACTTGCCAGAAGATCAATTCCAGCCCTGGTGGCTACTGTCTTGAGTGGGTTGGAGCAAGCCCGGCGGCACTGCGTACCGGCGAGTTGGTGGGAGTGCGTGAACTGGGTCAGAGTGAGTGGGCTATTGGTGTAGTACGCTGGGTCAAGCAGTTGGCCCATCAGGGCGCCCAGTTTGGTGCCGAGTTGCTCGCCCCCCGGGCGACACCGGCTGCCGCCAGGGCATTGCGCAAGACCGGTGACGCCGGTAACTTCATGCGCGCACTGCTGTTGCCGGCCCTGCATGCTATCGGCCAGCCAGCCACCCTGCTGGTGCCGACGGTAGGCTTTCAGGCGGGCGGCAAGGTTGATATGGTGGCCAACAATGAGAGCCAGCGGGTAGCTTTTCACCGCAAGGTGAATGGCACTGCCAGTTTTGGCCAGTATGAGTTCCGGGTCGTGCAGTCCGGGGGCAGCACGGCCGCAGCAGAGCCTGACGACAAGGACAGCGGCGAGGATTTCGATTCCATCTGGACGAGCCTCTGACGGCTGGCTTCACCTCATCGGGGATATTCCGGTTTTAATATCTGTTGCTGGCGGCAAGGTGCCGCCTTTTCCGGTGGATTTGAATGAGTTACACGCTTGAACATGTAAGGCTGCTGATCGTTCACGATTCTCAGGACGAAGCTGAACAGTTGATGAACCTGCTGCGGAATGCCGGCAAGGTTACTCGTGCTGAAATTGCCCTCAGTGAAGATGACTTCATTCGTGCCGTGAAAAGTGGCAGCTGGGAGCTGGTGGTCTGCCGTCCCCGGGTTGGTAACTGCGACTACAAGAAAATCCTTTCCCACCTGCACCGACTCGGCAAGGCCCTGCCCATGATCGTGCTGGTGGACGACTTTTCCTCTGCGGTCATGGCTGAGGCCATGACTGCCGGTGCCCGAATGGTGGCGCCGGCCAGCGACAAAGACCTGCTGATGTTGCTGATTGAACGGCAGATTGAATACCTGTCCTTGCGCAAGGAGTTGCAGCACAGCCAGTTGGCCCTGCACGACGCCGAGAAGCGTTTGTCAGTGTTGATGGATCAGAGTCGTGATGCCATTGCCTATGTAGTCGACGGCATGCATATCCATGCCAATGAGGTCTATCTGGAGAAATTCGGGTACGACACCTCCGATGATCTTGCCGGTATGCCGATTATGGATATGGTCTCGGCATCCGATCATGAAAAGCTGAAGAAACTGTTGCGTAGCCGGTCCCAGAACGAGAACCAGACCAACGAGCTGGAATGCAAGGGTATCGGCGCGGATGGTAAAGAGTTTGATGCAGTATTTGTGTTTTCCGCCTCTACCTACGATGGTGAGGCCTGCACCCAGATCGTGATCCGCTCGCCAGAAGTGGATGAAAGTGCATTGCAGGAAAAACTGCAGGAAATGAGCCAGGTAGATCAGGTAACCGGTTTGTATAACCGCAGCTGGTTCCTTGAGCAGGTCGACAAGGCGTTGGCGGATGCGGTCCGCAGTGGCCATATGTATGCACTTTCCCTTATTCGCATCGATGACTTTGAGGTGCACCAGAGTGCAGTGGGTCTGGACGGTGCTGATGAGCTGCTGCGGCAGATGGCAGCACTGATCAAGAGCAAGTTCGGCAGCGATGCGCACTTCTCCCGTATCGGCGGTGAGGACTTTGCCGTGCTTGCCAATGTCAATGATCGCGAAGTCGGTGGTGATCAGGCGGAAGCTGTCCGTGTTGCCATCGAGAAGATGATGCCTGAAGTGGCATCAAGAACCCTGCAGGTTTCTGCATCGATTGGTGTGGCGTTTGTCACCGATGACACCCGCTCGGCACAATCGGCGGTTAACAAGGCGCTGGAATGCTGCGTCCGGGCCCGCGAAGAAAGCAAGGGCAAGGGCAATGCGGTGTATGTGCACAGCCCGATGGATGATGTTGCAGCCGGCTCTTCCGAGGCGGTGGCTCTGGTGTTGCGTGATGCGCTGGAGAAAGGCGCGTTGGGTTTGCAGTATCAGGCCATCATGAATCTGGAAGATGACAGCAACCATTTCTTTGAAGTGTTTGTGCATTTGCCGCAGCCAGATGGCACAGCGCTGCAGCCGGCGCAGTTTATGCCAGTGGCTGGCGAGTTGGGGATGGCCGGCAAGATTGATCGCTGGGTTTTGCTGAATGCGATCAAGGCCGCCGCCGCACTGCCGGGTGAAGTCCATTTGCTGATTAATCTCAGCGGCTTCTCGCTACAGGATGCCGGCCTTGCCGACTGGATTGGCAAGGCAATCAAGGCATCAAAGATGCCGGGGCAACTGGTCACCTTCCAGTTCTCGGAAGTGGATATCACCAACCACCTCAAGCAGGCTGCGGATTTCTCGGCCAAAGTCCATCAGCTTGGTTGCAAGGTTTCGGTCAGTCGTTTTGCCGGCGCTCAGGAACCGTTCAAGCTGTTTGATCATGTGCCGGTGGACATGGTCAAGTTTGATGGCAGTTACACTCAGGATCTCGGCAACAGGGAAAGTAAGGAAAAATTCGCCAAGCTGATCTCTACTGCCTCCGGCCGCGGCAAAAAAGTCATGGTGGGTTTTGTCGAAACAGCCAGCCAGATGCAGGCGTTATGGACCATGGGCGGGGTGAATTTCCTGCAGGGCTTTTACATGCAACCGCCGGTCGGGCAGCTTCAGATCACCGAGGGCGAATAACACCGACATGTATGTGTAGGAGCGGTCGAT
>JBECKT010000131.1:0-13890 GCA_040235405.1 Alcanivoracaceae bacterium | reverse complement strand
TGATGGCGGCGAAATCCACTTGCACCATCATCGGGAAAATCATCGCCCAGATCAGCACCGCCACCACCAGATTGACGTGGGCATATTCGATGCCGGCAATCACCGCGAATACGTCCGGCAACAACAGGCCAAGGCCGACACCGGCAGCAATGCACAGGCCCACCCAGACAGTCAGATAACGCTCAAACAAACCCATTTCAGATAACTCCGGTTTACTGTAGGAGCGGTCGACCGACCGCGAAGTCTTGTCGACCAGAAACAATCGCCGTCGATCGACGGCTCCTACAATTCTGTGTAGGAGCGGTCGACCGACCGCGAAATCCATCCAACCAGGAACAATCGCCGTCGATCGACGGCTCCTACGGGCGGGTGTGGCGGCGCTGGATATCGCCGAGGGCCGCGGCCAGTTCTGCCGGCTTCACGCTTTCCAGCGGCAGAGCCAGCAGCGCCTCAATCCGTTCTTTCATTTCATTAAAGGTGCGCTCGAAGGCGCGGGCGATGGTTTCAATATCGCCCTGCACATGGGCCGGGTCAGCCACACCCCAATGGGCGCGCAAGGTGCCGCCCATCCACACCGGGCAGGTTTCGCCCGCTGCGGCGTCACACACGGTAATGGCCAGATGAATATCGTCATCGGCCAGCTCATCCCAGGATTTCGAGCGCGGCTCACCGGCCGGCACATCGTGCCGGGCCAGCACTGCCAGCGCGCCGGGATTGACGCTGCCGGTGGGAAAGCTGCCGGCGCTGAATGCCACCAGCTTGCCCTTGCCCAGATGATTGGCGAGCGATTCCGCAATAATCGAGCGGCAGGAATTTCCGGTACAGAGGAAAAGCACACGTATTGGCAGTTCCATCAGAGCACTCCTTGTTTCAGCAACAACCGGATCGCTGATCCGGTTTCAGGGGAAATTGTTTACGCACTGGCGCCTGCAGCGCTTCCAGCACTTCCTGTACCCAGACCGGCAAACCTTCGTGCAGGCGGTAGTACGCCCACTGGGCATCCTTGCGCACCAACAGCAATCCGCATTCGCGCAATTGCGCCAGATGCCGTGACACGGTCGGCTGCGGCTGGCCCAGTTCATCCACCAGATCACAGACACACAGCTCACCGTGCTGACGTACCCGCATGACAATCTTCAGGCGGGTTTCATCGGCGAGGCATTTGCATAGTTGCAGCGGTGTCATGGCATCTCCTGTGCAGGAGCGGTCGGGCGACCGCGATTACGTCTAAAAAAATCGCGGCCGGTCGGCCGCTCCTACGGTTATATTCGGATTTCCGGATGTGCCAGTTTCAAAAAAAGCCGCGCCGAAACGCGGCTCTGTTTTGCTTGTGCGGTTTACTTGTTACGTGTCACATCGGCCTGACGCGCAACTTCATCCACTGAAATATGGCGCACGTCCTTGCCCTTGACCAGATAGATCAGCTGCTCGGCAATGTTCTTGGCGTGATCACCGATCCGCTCCAGTGCGCGCAGCGACCAGATGATGTTCAACACCCGGGAAATGGCGCGCGGGTCTTCCATCATGAAGGTCACCAGTGCGCGCATGGCGGAGCGATATTCGAGATCAACCTCGTTATCCTCGGCCGCCACCTCCACCGCTTTCTGCACGTCAAAGCGGGCAAAGGCGTCGAGCGCATCTCCAAGCATGGCGCGAACATGATTGCCGATATGCCGCACTTCCACATAACCACGCGGCGATTCGCCTTGCTCGGCCAATTCCAGTGACATCTTTGCCACTTTTGCCGCTTCATCACCGATACGCTCCAGATCGGACACGCACTTGGTTACGGAAATGATCATGCGCAGATCCGATGCTGCCGGCTGCCGCAGGGCCAGCACCCGAGCGCATTCGCCGTCGATCAGCTTTTCCAGCGCATCAACCTTGTCTTCGTTTTCCAGCACCCGCTCGGCAATTTCCGAGTCACCCTGAAGCAGGGATTTCAGCGCATCAATTACCTGCTTTTCGACCATCCCGCCCATCTCCATCAGATGCGAACGGATGGACTCCATTTCTTCGTTGAACTGGCTGGAGCTGTGCTGACCAAAATGCGAGCGATCCATAAAACTCTCCTGTCAGGATCAGCCGAATCGGCCGGTGATGTAGGCTTCCGTGAGCGCATGCTCCGGCGCGGTGAATACGGTATTGGTGTCGTTCACTTCGATCAGGCGACCAAGGTGGAAATAGGCGGTGCGATGTGACACACGGGCAGCCTGCTGCATCGAGTGGGTAACGATGGCAATGGTGTACTGACTGGACAGCTCGTCGATCAGCTCTTCGATTTTGGCGGTGGCAATCGGATCCAGTGCCGAGCAGGGCTCGTCCATCAACACCACTTCCGGGCTGACCGCAATTGAACGGGCAATACACAGACGCTGCTGCTGGCCGCCAGACAAACCGGTGCCGGGCTGGTCGAGACGATCTTTCACTTCATCCCACAGGCCGGCCTTGCGCAGACTGTTCTCGACAATCTCGTCAAGCTCGAAGCGCTTGTTGGCCAGACCATGCAGACGCGGGCCGTAGGCAACGTTCTCGTAAATCGATTTCGGAAACGGGTTCGGCTTCTGGAACACCATGCCAACCCGGGCGCGCAGTTCTACCACGTCCAGCTTCGGATCATAGATGTTGTCCTGCTCCAGCATGAACGAACCCTTGACCTTGCAGATGTCGATGGTGTCGTTCATCCGGTTCAGGCAGCGCAGGAAGGTGGATTTGCCGCAACCCGACGGACCGATCAAGGCAATGACTTCATTCTTGCCGACATCCAGACTAACGTCATAAATGGCCTGCGCGTCCCCGTAGAAGACATTGACGTTACGCATGCTCATCTTCGGGTCGTCGCACAACGGCTTGCCGATGGTCTGTTCCGGATACGGGATCTTCTGGTTCATTGCTTCGGGTTCCTGTGCCATGCGCGCCGCCGGAGTCGTCCGGGCAGTATCAGTCAAGTTCTGGGCCGTTTCCATCTGTCACTCCTTCCGTCCGGATTACCAGCGGCGCTCAAGGCGCTTGCGCAGCAGTACCGCCAGGGTGTTCATGCTGATCAGGAACGCCAACAGCACCATGATCGCTGCCGAGGTCAGGGCAACAAACGAGGCTTCCGGGCTGTCGGCCCACAGGTAAATCTGTACCGGCAGTACGGTGGACGCATCCAGCGGGCCGCCGGGAATATCAACGATAAAGGCCACCATGCCGATCATCAGCAGCGGCGCGGTTTCCCCCAGCGCCTGCGCCATGCCGATAATCGCGCCGGTCAGCATGCCCGGCATCGCCAGTGGCAGTACATGGTGCATCACCATCTGCATGCGTGAGGCACCCATGCCCAGCGCCGCTTCGCGGATACTCGGCGGCACCGATTTGATCGCGGCGCGGGCGGAAATAATGATGGTCGGCAAGGTCATCAGGGTCAGCACCAGACCACCGACCAGTGGTACCGAGCGCGGCAGCCCAAACAGATTGATGAAGATAGCGAGGCCCAGCAGGCCGAAAATAATCGACGGCACTGCGGCAAGGTTGTTGATATTTACCTCGATAAAATCGGTATAACGATTCTTCGGTGCAAACTCTTCCAGATAGACTGCCGCCGCCACGCCGATCGGGAAGGCCAGCGCCAGCGTCACCAGCATGGTAAAGAATGAACCGGTTACCGCCGCCCAGACACCGGCCTGCTCCGGCTCACGGGAATCACCTTTTGCGAAGAAAGAAGCATTCCACTTGATATCGGTGTGGCCATCGCGCTCCAGGGCTTCCACCCAGGGGCGAGCCACTTCCGGCAGGCGCGTGTTCTGACGATCTTCAACATCGGCTTTGACAAACATGTCGACGTCGTCGTCGGCAAGAATCCACAGGGTCTGGATGGTGCCGAGCAGATCGGGGTTATCTTCCAGTTGATCACGCAGCAGGAAACCGGCGCCGGAGGACGCCAGCTGATACAGGGCGCGGCGCTCCTGGCGGTCTTCCACTTCCGGGAAGCGCTCGCGCAATGCCGCCTTGATCAAGGCATCGTAGTCGGCGTAGTTGACCTGTTCCGCATCGCTCGGGTCATCAATGCCAAGCTCGGCCGGGTCCCAGTAAATGTCCAGCTGGATATAGGTTTCGACAAATGCCGAGGAGCCCTTGCTGATGATGTCGGTAAACAGCACCACCACCGCCAGCAAGCCGAATGCCACGGCTGAAATGCCAAAGGCGCGGAAACGCTTTTCCGAACGGTAGCGGGTCTTCAGTGATTTGCGAACTTGCTCGGTTGTCTTACTCATACTGTTCCCGATATTTTCTGACGATATGCAGGGCGACAATATTAAGCGCCAGCGTGACAACAAACAGCATCAGGCCCAACGCAAACGCGGCCAGAGTCTTGGCGGAATCAAATTCCTGATCGCCGACCAGCAGGGTGACGATCTGTACGGTAATAGTGGTCACCGCTTCCAACGGGTTGGCGGTGAGGTTGGCAGCGAGGCCAGCGGCCATTACCACGATCATGGTTTCGCCAATGGCACGCGACACCGCCAGCAGAATGCCGCCCATGATGCCCGGCAGCGCCGCCGGAATCACCACACGCTTGATGGTTTCGCTATGGGTAGCGCCGAGCGCCAATGATCCGTCACGCATGGCGCGTGGCACCGCAGTAATCACATCGTCCGCCAGCGAGGAAATAAACGGGATAATCATAATGCCCATCACCAGGCCGGCAGCCAACGCGCTCTCGGAAGCAACGGTAAGGCCCATGCTTTCGCCAAAACCGCGAATCGCCGGCGCCACGGTCAGCGCGGCGAAGAAGCCATACACCACGGTCGGCACACCGGCGAGGATTTCCAGAATCGGTTTGGCCCAGGCACGAACATTTCTGTGCGCGTATTCAGCCAGATAAATAGCCGACATCAGGCCGACCGGCACTGCCACACACATGGCAATAAAGGAAATCAGCAGGGTGCCGGCAAACAGCGGCACCGCACCGAAGGCGCCGGTGGCACCGACCTGATCAGGACGCAAGGCAATCTGCGGGCTCCACTGCAGGCCGAACAGAAACTCCACCGGCGAGACTTTCTGGAAGAAGCGAATCGATTCGAACAGAACCGACAGGACAATGCCGAGCGTGGTCAGGATGGCCACCGTGGCACTGGCCATCAGCAGCCACTTCATGACCGATTCAACCTGCTGCCGGGCACGCAAGCGCGGCCGCACCCGCGACCAACCCCAAACGCCACCGAGTACGGCAATACTGATGAAGGCGATATTCAGCATCAGCTGGTTTTTTGCCTGCATGGCGTTGAGTTGTTCGGCGGCTGCAGCCACCTCTGCCGGCACAAACGCGGGGTTCAGCGCGCCGCCAGCAACATTGCGGATCTGGTTCAGGAGCAGGTTGTAATCAACCTCACTTTGCGGCTGGATCGAAGACGGCAGTGATGCCATCAGATTGGTGCGGATCACCGCATCATCCATCATCAGCCAGAACGCCAACAGCGCCAGTGCCGGCAGCACACACCAGATTGCTGCCAGCGAGGCATAGTAGCCCGGCAGTGAGTGCAGGTGACGGACACCACCGAGCGGTGCCGACAGCGCATAGGAGCGACGCCAGCCGAAAAAATAGAAGACCGCCCCGAGGGCAATCAACAGCAGCACCAGATTACCTGCCTGCATGAACCTTTCTCCGAATCTCTCAGCGCAAGGTGCCTGAAGACACCCTCTGCTGAAAAATCTGTCTGCCTTTGGCGCAGCGAACCCGGCCTGGGCCGGGTCCGCATTCTAGCCACACGGGCGGGCTGATGCCCGTCCGGTGCCGGGACTGTCTTACAGAGCGCTACCGTCCAGCAGGGTCAGCGCCTTGACCGACTTGGCCACCGCCTGACGATCCTTCTTCGGCATCGGGATCAGACCCTTGTCGGTCAGGTAACCCTCGTCACCCCAGGCCTTCTCGGATGCAAACTCGGCCAGGTACTCGGTGATGCCCGGGATCACACCGATGTGTGCTTTCTTGGCATACACATACATGGAGCGCGATACCGGGTACTCGCCGGAAGCAATGTTATCAAAGGTCGGCGCAACGCCGTCGATGATCGAGCCCTGCACCTTGCCGCGGTTCTGGTCGAGGAAGCTGTAGCCGAAGATGCCCAGTGCTTTCGGGTTGGCATCCAGCTTCTGCACGATCAGGTTGTCGTTCTCGCCGGCTTCGATGTAGTGACCGTCTTCACGGACACCGCGGCACACGGCTTCGAACTTCTTCTTGTCGGCGTCTTTCATGGCCTTGATCATCGGGATCTTGGCGCAACCACCTTCCATGGCCAGTTCGTTGAAGGCGTCACGGGTACCGGAGGTCGGCGGCGGGCCGAGCACTTCGATCTTGTCCGCCGGCAGGGCCGGGTTAACGTCTTTCCAGGTCTTGTTCGGGTTCGGGATCAGCGCGGTGCCGTCAGCATTCGGTACATCCTTGGCCAGTGCCAGGAAGATGTCCTTCAGGGTCAGCTTGTAGGCAGCGCCCTTGGCAGAATTGGCGACCACGATGCCGTCGAAGCCGATCTTCATTTCGACGATGTCCTTGACGCCATTGGCCTGACAGGTGTCGAACTCGGATTTCTTGATGCGACGCGAAGCGCCGGTCATGTCAGCGTGCTCGGTGCCCACGCCAGCGCAGAACAGCTTCATGCCGCCGCCGGTGCCAGTGGACTCAACCTTAGGGGTGGCAAACTTGCCGCCCTTGCCAAAGCGCTCGGCCACGGTGGTGGAGAACGGGTAAACCGTAGAAGAACCAACGATGGAAATGGTGTCGCGGGATGCTGCAACGGCCGGGGCACTGGTAATGGCCAGTACAGTTGCCAGGCCAGCAAGAGTGGCTTTCAGTTTCATGGGATCTAGCCTCCAATGGAAAATCGTGCCGGTAACCGGCGTCTGCTTATCAAGCAGAAGCGAGTCTAGGAGGCAAATATGACAGCCCGGTGACACGATAACTTTTCCCACCTCCCAAGCCCATGTAGGAGCCGTCGACCGACGGCGAAGGCCTTTCGCGGCCGATCGGCCGCTCCACAGGAGTCCCAATCGACATCATTGTAATAACTTTGTCGTAATCAATGCGCTAACATTCCCGCCCTGTCGATAACTGTCCAGCCCCGCCCGGACAGGGACTGCACCTCTTTCAGGATGATCCCGCGGAGCACGGCCCACCGGAGTCGTACTGATGTCTGCGCTTTCCATCAAACACCAGCTGCGCCTGCTGATTGTGCTGGCCATCGCCCTGCTGGCGGCGATCTGGGCGGTGAACCGCCATTACCAGCAGCAGGCAGTCCAGGGCCACGAGGCGCGTGCACAGCTGGCCGCACTGGAGCTGGGCCTGACTGCCCTGCGCCGGGAAGAGCGTGACTTCATAGCCGACAAGGACGCGCAGCACATCGCCACCTTTACCGCCTTGTTTGCCGATTACCTGAAAGGCATCACAGCTCTGCGCACACGGATGCAGGCCATGGATCTGGATAACAGCATGCTGGCCGCGCTGGAACCGGCCATGCTGGCCTACCGCGACAGCTTCGAAACGCTGGTGGAGAAACAACGCGATATCGGCCTCGACCATGAAAGTGGCCTGTACGGCGCCCTGCGGCAGGCCGCCCACGAAATTGAGGAGGTGATCAAGGACAACCCTTCCCTTTATGCGTCGCTGCTACTGATCCGCCGCCACGAAAAGGACTTTATGCTGCGCCGTAGTGATGCCTACTACACCCGCTTTATGACTACCCTGTCGGACCTGCGGGGCCAGTTGATCTTCAGCGATCTGGACTTCGAAACGCTGGCAAAAGTGCAGGCATCACTGCGCGCCTATGTGCAGGCCTTCGATACCCTGAGCCAGCAGGAGCGGGATATCGGCCTGAAGCAGAACCAGGGCCTGCACGGCGTGATGGGGGAAAAGATTGCCGAGGCCGAGGCAGTATTCGCCGGCGTGCGCGACCAGTTGCAATCTGAGCTGGATGAGCATATCCGCCAGGCGGAGCTGGTCTCGACGGTGATTGTGCTGTCGGTGATGGCGGCGTTGACCCTGATCCTGATGTTGCTCACACAGGATCTGGTGCGGCGACTACAGCGGGCAGTGGACAGCGCCAGTGCGCTCGGTGCCGGTCATTGGGACCAGGCCATTGAGGTTGGCCGGCAGGACGAACTCGGCGCCCTGCTGACCGCACTGGAAACCATGCGTCACGAGCTGATCGCCAAGACTGCGAAGATCGAAGCCGACGGCCGGCTGAAAAGCCGTCAGGCCGAACTGGGCCACGTGCTGCAGGGCGTCAAGGAAGTGAACACCCTGAGCGAGGATGTGATCCGCTATCTGACCCCGACCCTGCAATGCCAGGTCGGCACCCTGTATGTGCTGGAAGGCGAGCAGCTCAAATTTGCCGCCGGCTACGGGGTCGAGTCCGCCGCCATCCGCCAGCGCAGTTTCGAGGTCGGCGAGGGCCTGATCGGCCAGTGCGCCTACAACCGCGAATTGATGCGGGTACGCCATGTGCCGGCTGATTATCTGTCGATCCTGTCCGGTACCGGCGCCAGTGCTCCGGGCACCCTGCTGATTGCCCCGCTGATCTGGAACGACCAGCTGTTTGGCGCAGTTGAGCTGGGCAGCCTGGGCGAGCCGGATCAGGATACCGAAACGCTACTGGAACAGATGAGCGAAGCCATCGCCATTGCCCTGAACGCAGCGCTGGTGCGGGTGCGGATGGCGAAAGTGCTGGAGGAGGCCTGGGAAAAAACCGAACTGCTGGAAAAGCAGAAGCAGGAAACCGAAGCCGCTCGACAGATTCTGGAAGAACAGGCGGCCCAGCTGCAGGCCTCGGAAGAAGAGCTGCGGGTGCAGCAGGAAGAATTGCAGGCCCAGCAGGAGGAGCTGCGTGTGACCAACGAAGAGCTGGAAGCACAAACCCGGCTGTTGATGGAGCGCACCCGTCAGCTGGAACAGCAGCCGAGCCGGAAAAGCGCCTGATTATTATTCAAAAACGCCCCGCCGGCGGCTGACCTGCCGGCAACGCCCTTCTATACTGCGCCCTTGTTTTGGCGGCCCAGGCCGCGCCTTCGAGGGACAAGCAGGTGGATATTGCACACCGGATACTGCACCGGCTGGATCGTTTCAGCCTTGCGTTCGGCCACGGCGTGGCGTGGCTGGCGCTGGCGCTGGTGCTGCTGACCAGCCTGATCGTGCTGCTGCGTTACGCCTTTGACATCGGCAGCATTGCCCTGCAGGAAGGCCAGCTTTATGTCCATGCCAGCCTGTTTATGCTCGGCATTGCTTACACCCTGCGTTGCGATGAGCATGTTCGGGTCGACATTTTCTATCGCCGCTTCAGCCATAACGGCCGCGCCTGGGTCGACCTGCTCGGCACCCTGCTGTTTCTGTTGCCGCTGTGCGTGCTGATTCTGGTTACCTGCTTTGATTATGTGGTGGTCAGCTGGCAACGCCAGGAAGGCTCGGCCGATGCCGGCGGCCTGCCGTTTGTTTATGTGCTGAAAACCCTGCTGCTGCTCATGCCCACATTGCTCACCGTGCAGGCACTGGCGGAAGCACTGCGCGCGCTACTCAAATTGCGTTATCCGCAAGAACCGGATGCCGACAAACCGGCTGGAGAGGGCTCAGCATGGAACTGATCCCGCTACTGATGTTCGCGGTGGTCTGCGCCGCACTGATGGTTGGCTACCCGGTGGCCTTTACCCTCGCCGGTGTGGCGCTGTTGTTTGCCCTGATCGGCATGGTCTCCGGCACCTTTGACGGCAATGACCTGACTTTTATTCCGAACCGGCTGTTCGGCATTGTCGGCAACACCACCCTGATCGCCGTGCCGCTGTTTGTGTTTATGGGCGTGATGCTGGAGAAATCGAAAGTCGCCGAGCATCTGCTCACCAGCATGGCGCGGCTGATGGGCCCGCTGCCCGGCGGTCTTGGCATTGCCATTATCATCGTTGGCGCGCTGCTCGCCGCCAGCACCGGGATTGTCGGTGCCACGGTGGTGACCATGGGCCTGCTGGCGCTGCCGAGCATGCTCAAGCTGGGCTACAAACCGGAACTGGCCAGCGGCCTGATCTGCGCCACCGGCACGCTCGGCCAGATCATTCCACCATCGATTGCGCTGGTGCTGCTTGGCGATGTGCTGTCGTCCTCCTATCAACAGGCGCAGCTGAAGATGGGACTGTGGTCGACCACCACCATTTCCGTTGGCGACCTGTTTGTTGGCGCATTGATTCCCGGACTGGTACTGGTCGCGCTCTACATCATCTACATGCTTGCCCACGCCATGATCCGGCCGCAGGATGCACCGGCGGTGGATCGCACTGCACTGGGTGACGAGCATGGCCCGCTGCTGCCACAGGTGATCACCGGCTTGCTGCCACCGCTGGCGCTGATTCTTGTCGTGCTCGGTTCGATTTTGACCGGCACGGCAACGCCGACTGAAGCAGCCGGCGTTGGCGCCTTCGGTGCCATGCTGCTGGCCATGATCAAGCGCCAGCTCAGCCTCACCACCTTGCAGGAAGTGATGCGTGCCACCGTTCGGGTCACCGGCATGGTGTTCATGATCCTGATCGGTGCATCAGTTTTCTCACTGGTGTTCCGCGGCTTCGGCGGAGACGACGCCGTGCATCAGCTGTTCGAGCACATTCCTGGCGGCACCTTTGGTGCCACCCTGATGGTGATGGCACTGATCTTTTTGCTCGGTTTTATTCTCGATTTCATCGAGATCACCTTCGTGGTGGTGCCGATTGTCGCGCCGGTGTTGCTGGCCATGGGCGTCGACCCGATCTGGCTTGGCGTGATGATTGCAGTAAACCTGCAGACCTCGTTTCTGACGCCACCGTTCGGGTTTGCCCTGTTCTACCTGCGCGGGGTGGCGCCGGAACAGGTTGCGACGATGCAGATCTACCGGGGTGTGGTACCTTTCATCCTGATTCAGCTGCTGATGCTCGGCGTACTGGCACTGTGGCCGGCACTGGCCACCTGGCTACCGGCACAGATCTACGCACAGTAGTCAGCACACCGACAATAAAAAGAGGCAAAGCACTATGATTGACGACGATCAGGACCCGCTGCCGGCCGGAGAGCTGGCCTTGCAAACCGTCGCCATGCCGGCGGACGCCAATTTTAACGGTGATATTTTCGGTGGCTGGCTGGTCTCCCAGATGGATCTCGCCGGCGCCGTGACCGCGCGCAAAACCGCGCGCGGCCGGGTCGCCACTGTGGCTATCGACAGCATGGCGTTCCTGCGGCCGGTTCTGATCGGTTCGGTGGTGACTTGCTACACCCAATTGGTCGAGGTGGGACGCAGTTCGATGAAAATCAATATCGAAGTGTGGATAACAGATCATAATGATCACCGCGCCAAGGTGACGGAGGGTCAGTTCACTTTCGTCGCTATTGACGAAACCGGCCACACCCGGCCGGTACCGAAGGATGTCTGTGCATGAAACGGTTTGTCACTGCCTTGCTGATGCTGATCACCTTGCCGCTGCATGCGGACACGGTGATCCGTCACCTGAGCGGTGAAATACCGGATGACACCCGCAACGCCTACTTTCTAGCTGTGCTGCAACTGGCGCTGGAGAAAACCCCGGACCAGGGCAGCTTCCAGCTGCAACCGGCCACCGAAACCATGACCCAGAGCCGGGCACTGCAACGACTCAGCGATGGCGAAGGCATTGATGTGGTCTGGAGCATGACCAGCATCGCGCGGGAAAAACAGAACCGGCCGATTCGCATTCCGCTGCTGAAAGGATTGATGGGTTATCGCCTGCTGATTATTCGCGCCGAGGACCAGTCCTGGTTCCGACGCGTACAAACCATCGATCAGCTGCGCGAATTACGCGCCGGGCAGGGCCATGACTGGCCGGATACCGAGATACTGCGCGCCAACGGTCTGGCGGTGGAAGCCACCGTCGATTACGACAGCCTGTTCCGCATGTTGCAATTAGGCCGGTTTGATTATCTGCCGCGCGCCATCAACGAACCGTGGGAAGAGCTGGCGCTGCGCCCCGGTCGCGGTCTCGCCGTTGAAGAAGGGCTGATGCTGTACTATCCGACCGCGGAGTATTTCTTTGTGCGTCGCAACAACAACGCGCTGGCGGAACGGATTGAACTGGGTCTGCGTCGCGCCATTGCCGACGGCAGCTTTGATAAACTGTTCCGCGAACACCCGGTTAACGCCAATGCCTTTGGCAAGGCAAATGTTCTCAAGCGCCGCATTATCCGTCTGGATAATCCGCTACTGCCGCCGGAAACACCGTTTGATCAGGCCGAGCTG
The DNA here is from genome assembly GCA_040235405.1 of Alcanivoracaceae bacterium. Lineage (GTDB taxonomy): Bacteria > Pseudomonadota > Gammaproteobacteria > Pseudomonadales > Alcanivoracaceae > PGZG01. Next base: position 1,636 of record JBECKT010000131.1, on the reverse strand, counting down.
TGGTGGGCTCCGCTGCGCTCCGAGCTCTGAGCCTCGTAGGAGCCGTCGACCGACGGCGATATTTTCCAGAAAGATTCGCCGTCGATCGACGGCTCCTACGGGATGGTCAGTCGGCGTAGCCGGGATTATGTCGATCCAGCTTGCGTAGCAAGCCCGGCCAGGCCAGTGCACCGCCCAATCCTTTCGTCACCTGCTCGGCCTGTTGCTGGATGCCGGCAACAATTTTCGGGTTCACCTGAATCAGTTCTCGCGATCCGGCCAGCGCCCGCACCTGAATCATGCAGCTCGCTTCGAACAGGTACATGTACAGAAACGCATCGGCGATGCTGTTACCAACGGTCAGCAAACCATGATTGCGCAACATCAGAAAGTTGTTGCTGCCAAGGTCTGCTACCAGCCGCGGCTTTTCTTCGTCATTCAGCGCCACGCCTTCATAGTGGTGGTAGCCAAGCGAGGCCAGCACAAACAGCGATTGCTGCGAAATCGGCAACACTCCTTCGCGTTGCGCCGATACCGCCACACCATTGATCGAGTGAGTGTGCATCACGCACTGGGCATCTTCCCGCGCCGCATGCACGGCGCTGTGAATGGTGAAACCGGCGGGATTAACCGGATAGGGCGAGTCGCTCACCTTGTCGCCGTTCAGGTCCACCTTGACCAGACTTGAGGCGGTGATTTCCTCGAACATCATGCCATAGGGATTGATCAGGAAATGATGCTCCGGCCCCGGAATACGTGCAGAGATGTGGGTGAAAACAAGATCGTCCCAGCCATACATGGCAACCAGGCGATAAGCGGCGGCAAGATCCACCCGCAACGCCCATTCCTGATCGGTAACCTTGCCTTTCAATGAATCGGTCATGCCAATCGCCTCCATTCTGACGGTAGGAGCGGCCGAGCGGCCGCGAATATCCTTCGCCGTCGGTCGACGGCTCCTACCGTTTCTTCAGAGTTTCGGTGCGCAGCCGGGTTTCGTCAATAAACGCCTGACTGCCGATAAAGGAGGCAATCGAACCACTGCGAAACTGGTCTGACGCTTCCCGTGCCGTGCGCTCGCGCTTCTTGAGCCACTGGCGCTGCTCCTGCTCGAACTCCTGTCGCGCTTCGCCACTCAGACCAGCATGTTGCTGCAAATACAGCTGATACAGCTTCGCGTCATATAGCACCGCCAGATTGCCGGCGACCCGGTTGATATGCTTTTGCTGATTCAGCGTTTGCAGCAGGCTTTCCATTTCCGCAATCGGCTCATCCAGATCCGGCTGCCAGACCGCCAGCGGATCTTTCGGCGGTTTCGGCTCATCACTGCAGCCCGCCAGCAGCAGTGGCAGCAATACCGGCAGTAATCGCAAAAAAGCCCAGCGCATGTTGTGTCTCCTTCTACTCGACCGTTGCATTGTTCTTATAAGTGAACGCTTTATAGGTGAAAGCACTTCTGGATTTGTCTGGCCTCAACTTCATTCACACCCGCTGCCTCGGCATGACTGGTCCAGTTATTCACCGCAGCCAGGACTTCGTCAGCAATATCGGCAACAACCGCCTTCGGCAGGCCGAATATTCTGCCCAGACCGGCAGCTTCGGATAGCTCTGGTGGATTGGGTTGGTAGCCATAACCCGCCGCATGATACGCCCCAACCGC
>JBECKT010000111.1:0-7976 GCA_040235405.1 Alcanivoracaceae bacterium | reverse complement strand
GAGTCGATGCTGATATAGCCAAGCTTGCCGTCAGTTTCATCCGGGCCGACCAGCCGGAAGGTGGCTTCGACACCGTCGTCATCCTCCAGCGTCACCCAGGCGCCGAAGAACACCCGGCTCTGGTCCGTCGGCGGTCGGTCCACCACGGTCATGTCGTCGAGGCGTTTGCTGAGGAAGCGGATCCGGCTGTCGATCTCGCGCAGCATCTTCTTGCCATATATATATTCGGCATTCTCGGAGCGATCACCCTGGGCAGCAGCTTCCTGCACCGAGCGGGTCACCTCCGGGCGCTTGACCTTCCACAGGTACTGCAGCTCATCGTTCATGGCCCGGTAACCCGCCGGGGTGATGTACTTGGATGCCGGTTTTCCCGGCGGTCGCCAACGGGACATTGCGCCAGATCAACTCATTGCGGGGACAGGGCTGCCAGTATGGCAACCTCGAAACACGACGCAAGAAGTGGCGGATACGATTGTCCGGATCACCTCGCCGCAGGCCGGCTTATACCGGTCAGGCTTTGGCGGTAGACGGCGCCATGGTGGCGCGCTAGCACCTGTAGTGGCGGCCGACCGGCCGCGAAACCTTTCGCCGTCGGTCGACGGCTCCTACAAAATCGGTGGCAGCTCCCATGCCATCCCTTTGTAGGAGCGGCTGATCAGCCGCGAAATCTTTCCGGAAACAATCGCGGCCGGTCGGCCGCTCCTACAGGAGCTTGCTACACCATTGGCAATCCCTTACGCAGGCGGCGGCGGAAATCACGCATAAACAGCAACGTCGGCGCCTGACGTATTACCCGTGGCACAACCCGGTTTACTGTGGCCACCACTTTAAGCAACCGATCAAAACGGCGCTGTTGCTCCGCACTCCATTCGAAATGCATCTGCTCGCGCACTTCCGCCGGCAGGAACCCGGTGGTGACGAAGCGGTTAAACGGCCCGAGCAACACGCTCACCAGCGGCGGCAGGAATTTCAGATCAGCAATGTCCGTCAGCATCGCCCGCACCTTTGGATCAATGCTCAGCCTCGGTAACGTCTGCTGCCAGTATTGTTCAAACGCCGCCAGATCCTCCGGCCACATTTCCGGACGCACCTGCAAGGTGGTGCCAAGCGGCTGCGCCAGTTGGTAAAACTCTTCCTGCTGCGCGCGACTTAACGGCCCGCGCAGCTTTTCCAGCAGATCGGTGTAACCCCAGTACAGGCAGGCCGCCACCCAGAGCTGTAACTCGGGATCGAAGGCGTTGTACTTCACCGGCGAATTCGCATCCGAACGCACCTGCGCATGGGAGCGATTCACCGCACTGCGATAGGCCTGCTTCTCTGCCGCATCGCCCAGCATCGCCACCGCCAGATAGGTCATCGTGGTGCGGGTGCGCTTGATCGGGTGATGGAAGATCGAGCCGCTGTATACCTTGCTCTCGGCGACGCCGTGGCCGACCGGCGGCAACGCCAGCTGCATGATGATATTGGCCCCGGCCGCCAGCATGCCGACCGAATCCAGCACCCCGGGGAAACGCCGGTCCCACTCTTTGGCGTTGAGCGGCGCCGGCCACCGGGCCTGAAGCGGGGAAACCGTGGCGTTCATAGGGCGTCCTGATGGGGTGATACAAACCAAGAAAAACGTATCACCGGAACAGAGGCCGGCACAATGCCACGGATTGCAGGTAATTATTTACCCGGCGTCTTGCCACGACGCTGGCGTAACACCTCGGCCACCCGCTTCTGCAACGCCGGCACCACCTCTTCATCGAACCACGGATTACGCCTTAACCATAAACGGTTGCGCGGGCTCGGGTGTGGCAGAGGCAGCAGCGCGGGCCAATGCTCGCGCCAGCGCAGCACGGTTTCGGTAACGGAGTTGCCACCATCGGGGAGGTGCCAGGCTTGGGCGTACTGGCCGATCACCAGGGTCAGTTCGATATCCGGCAACTGCGCCAGCAGTTTTTCCCGCCAGGCCGGCGCGCATTCCGGGCGCGGTGGTAAATCGCCGCTGTTGCCCTTGCCGGGATAACAGAACCCCATCGGAATAATGGCGATGCGGGATGCATCATAGAAAGTATCGCGATCGACACCCATCCACTGACGCAAAAGATCACCGCTGGGATCGTTGAAGGGAATGCCGGTGTCATGCACCTTGCGCCCCGGCGCCTGACCCACCAGCAGAATGCGTGCCGACTGTGCAGCCTGCAATACCGGCCTGACACCATGCGGCAGTGCATGAGCACACAGGGTGCAGGCCTGGACTTCCTTTAACAGCTGATCAAAGCTCACTAGCCCATTCCCGGATCAACTGCCCGGCGGAAACCTCCCGGCAGCCGGTCACATTCTGTCCGGCCCATAGTGGAGAGAAGTCACTGCTGCCCTGAGATTCCGCCGCCTTGCGCAACGCAGTAATGGCCGTGGTGGCCAGCGGAAACTCCGGCACCCGCCGGGTCATTGGCCCCTGCTCGCGCATCAGCCGGTTGACGATGCCGCGGGCCGGGCGGCCGGTGAACAGGTTGGTCAGCGCCGTGACCTCGCCAGCAGGTTGCTGCAACGCCGTACGATGCAGCGGCGAAATCAGCGACTCGTCGCACAACAAAAACGCCGTGCCAAGTTGCGCCGCCACCGCGCCAAGTTGCAACGCGGCGCGAATGCCTGCTGCATCGGCAATACCACCGGCAGCCACCACCGGCACTTTCACCGCGCGCACAATCTGCGGCAGCAACGCAAAGGTGCCGACCTGGGTATTGATGTCCGTATCCAGAAAAATGCCGCGATGGCCACCCGCTTCCACGCCCTGGGCGATAATCACATCGGCACCGTGCGCCTCCAGCCAGCGCGCCTCTGCCACCGTGGTCGCCGACGCCATCACCAGCGAACCCCAACCCTTGACCCGCGCCAGCAGATCCGCCGCCGGCAAACCGAAATGAAAACTCACCACCGGCGGCCGGAACGGCTCGACCAGATCGGCCACTTCGTGATTGAACGGCTGCCGCCCCGGCCCCTCGGGAATCTGCATCGGATCAATATTGAACTCACGGAAATACGCCGCCAGCGACGCCCGCCAGGCCAGCTCCTTCTGCTCATCGACCGCCGGCGAGGTGTGGCAGAAGAAATTCAGGTTGTACGGTTTGCTGGTGCGCGCCGTCAGCCAGGCCAGCTGCTTCTGCAACGCCTCGGCGGACAACATGGCGCAGGGCAAGGCGCCCAGCCCGCCGGCCTCGGATACCGCCAGCGCCATGACGGCATCCTGAGCACCGGCCATGGGGGCCTGCAGGATGGGCAGGTCGATACCGAACAGGTCGCGGGCGGTAGTAGAAGCTGCCATGGGCCAACCCTCTGAATCACTGCGTTAATGAAAAGCCGCTCAAACACCCGGCTTCCTGAGCACCAGATCAGTGACCTGCTCAGAAACCGCGAATTTTGAGCAGATCATATATCCCTGTGGCCTGCGGGTCGCCTTGCTGGCGCACCTAAAGCCTCTGGAGTATCAGGGTTGAGTCGCTATTTGGTTGCACTGAGGAAACGTGGGCGTGGAGGATGCTATATTGCCACACAGCTATATACGCCCACTCGGAGGCTGAACGATGGACAGACAGCGTGCCCTTGAACTACTAAGCCGCAGCAAGCCGGAGCTACAGGCTCGCTTTGGCGTTACGCGGCTGGCACTGTTCGGCTCCACAGCCCGTGATACAGCGACCAGCGACAGCGATGTCGATGTGCTGGTGGCCTTCGATGGCCCGGCCACATCCAAGCGTTATTTCGGCGTTCAGTTCTATCTGGAAGACCTGCTGGGCCTTCCAATCGATCTGGTCACCGAGAAAGCCCTTCGCCCCGAGCTACGCCCTTACATTGAGCAGGAAAGGGTCAATGTCTGATGCCCGTCGGCGCGAATGGCGCTTCTATCTCGATGACATGATCGACTTTGCAGGAAAAGTGCTCACTTACACCGAAGGGCTCGACCAGACTGGCTTTGTCGCAAGCGGGCTGAACTACGACGCCACCCTGCGAAATCTGGAACTGATCGGCGAAGCCGCCACGCATATCCCGGATGAAATACGCTCCGTCCACCCCGATATCCCATGGCGAATGATCATCGCCACCCGCAACCGTCTTATTCACGGCTACCTGGGCATCGATGACGACACCCTATGGAGCATCATTCAGGACGATGTGCCCGAAGTGTTGCCGCAGCTTAAAGCGCTCCGAGCAACAGCCCAGCCATAACCGTCTCCTACAGCATCGCCACCACCCCATTCCACGTCATGGCAATCAACGGCAGGGTCGACAGTGCGAACAGCTCAAAGCGCACCGCCGGCGGCAACTGACTCATCTGCTCACCACGGGGGGCATTCGGATCCGGCTTTATTTCGGCTTTTCTCATCGCCGGCAGCCGGGTAACGTACGTCCAAAGCCACATCACCAGTGACCAGGCCACCAGGGCCATCACCGGCAGCAGGATCGGGGCAGGGGTTGCGACAAGCGGGGTCATGGCGGCTCCTGAAGAGGAAGTTTCAGGATGGGAGTTGAGCACAGGTTGGGGGAAAGGCCAATCGGGAAGTCACAATGGGTATGCAGGCAACAAACATATACAGGAGATGGAAATGAGTGCGAACGATTTGCTGAAATCCGCGCTTAAGCTGGATCCGACCCAGCGTTTTGCGTTAGCGGATGAAATCTTGCACAGCCTCGACCAGCCCGATCCGGCCATTGATCAGGCTTGGATCGAGGAAGCCGAGCGCCGTCTGGCAGCATTTCGCCGCAGCGACGTGCAAGGTGTTGCTGCTGAAGATGTGCTCGGAAAAGATTGATGCACGTTATTTTCTCACCCGAAGCCAGGCAAGAGTTTGCCGATGCGGTGAACTACTACCAACATCAGATGGTCGGGCTGGGCAGGCGATTTCGTGACGAGGTGAAGACCGCCCTGCGACGCATACAGGCTTGGCCGCTGGCTGCGCCGGTGGAGCGCGGAGATATTCGGCGCATGCTGTTGACTCGCTTCCCGTACAAGATTTTGTACTCTGTGGAATCTGACTGTATTTACGTGCTTGCCGTAGCACATCAGCACCGAACTCCGGAATACTGGAGTGAGCGTAAGAGCACGTGACTGCTCACCGTCATGGACGTGAACACCTACAATGAACTGGATCGACAAGCAATCGGGGAGAGCTGTTTCTGGAGAAGCTGGAAGTGCTGCTGCCCTGGAAGCAGCTCGAAGTCCCGATTGCCAGGCACTATGCCCGTGGCCGCATGGGCCGCCCACCGTATCCGCTCTCGGCGATGCCGCGTGTCCATGTTATGCAGTTGGTGTACAACCTGAGCGATCCGGCCATGGAGGACGCGCTCTACGAGACAGGGTGGGCATTCGGATCCGGCTTCATTTCGGCTTTTCTCATCACCGGCAGCAGGATCGGGGCGGGGGTGCGACAAGCGGGGACATGGCGGCTCCTGATAGTGGAAGGTTCAGGAGGGGAGTTGAGCACAGGTTGGGGGAAAGGCCAATTGTTGTGTGACCTGTCTGCATATAACCGCCACAGCGTATAACGCAGCTTAAGGGGCTGATAGTTTCCCGAGCAGCCCTGATAGTCCAGAAAGCCATCCAGTCTCAGTAGATGATGAAAAGCCGAGCATAGCCCCATGAAAGCAGAAATTTTCGCTGCAGAGATAAGAAAAACTGGGTTCGTTCTAGAGAACTACATTGCTTCTGAATTAAAGAGGGCAGGATGGACAGTCATTAGTAATAAGTACTACGAGGATGACTTTGAGGGGAGCGTTCGCGAGATTGACCTTCTTGCCTACAAGGTGGCCAAACTCCAAGACATTAACGTCTACACCACACTTCTTATTAGCTGTAAGAAAAGTGAATCCAATGCATGGGCTCTTCTGGCCCGAGAAATAAATCTTAAGGATCCGAACTCAGACTGGTGGCCGCTACATTTTTGGACCAACGACAAGCCTCTCCTCCACGAGTTATCACAGACAGGAAAAGCCAAACAATACCATAATGGCGTACAGGGACTTGGCGTTAAAGAGGCGCTATCAGTGCCAGATGTGGAGGTTTTTGCGTTTCAAGAGATGAAAAAAAACGGGGGAGCGCCACAGAACGATAAAAATATATTCAATGCCATAACATCCTTAATGAAGGCTCAGGCTTATGAGCTATCTTCCCTGTCAAAAAGAAAAAAAGCGGCATCTATATACCAGTTCAACCTTATTTCCGTTATAGATTCAGACTTGATAAGAATTTATTTCTCGGATAATGACATCACCGCCAAGCCAATTGATAGCGAACACTATATAGCACGATACATAATAAAAAGGGAGGAATCATTCTCCAGAGTTCGCTTTATGAAAGCATCTTACTTTACGACTGCAATAGAAGATTACAATAAATTGCACGATGCAAATTACCATTGGTTTGAGAAGACAAGCGACTCTTTCTACAAAAAAGCCATCAAAGATTGGGAGCGAAAAAATGTTCTAATTGATGATTTCAGGTCATCACTAAAATGGACCTTTGCATACCAGATAGAGCATAAATTTGGAGTAACCCTACAAATAAGAGATATAGATATAGATTGGCGAGAAAAGAAGAATAGCCTTGCCATAACATTGCCAGTGAGCATGGAAATTTTGGACTTTCTGAACTCAGATGATAAATTAAAATCCACGGCTAGAAAGGCACTGAAAGATGTATACCATTATTCTGGCACTTTCTTTTTCTCTGAAGATGAAATCCCATTTTAAAGACCACAATATTCAAACAATCACTTTCCCTAAAGGTAAAATTCAAAAAAATAATAAGGATATCGAATTGAACCAGTAATCGCACATCTGCCAAATTATAGGGCTTATCCTCTAACAATAATGATTGGCCATGCGTCTGACCCATACCGCTTCTATACTACGCTCGCGCCACAAGTAGGCACATCGGTCTTGCACAACGATTCTGACCAATAGCCAGCACCGCTGGACTGGAGCGAAAAGCCATGAACAAGCAACCTATAGACACTGCTCGCGATGCCGACCTACGCCTGTCACCGCAAGCGATGCAACGTGCCGCACGACGAGCGCGGGAACTGGCGGCGCAAACCGGCACTGCTATTGTGGTCAGCCATAATGGCGTGATTGAGCACATTCATCCCCGAAACGACGCAACAAAGTTACTGGTTCAGGACCCGCCAGCACCGTATGGCGACAAACCATAATGACCTGCGCCGTGACCGTCAGGAGAGCCTGAGCATTCCGCTCCCAACTCAAAGCAACTCCACCCCAAACCGCCGCATCACCACCCCGAACCCCGCAAACAACACCACCGTCATCACCACACACGCCAGCAACGTCGGCCAGAACCCGATCCTCGGCAGCAACGCCGGAAACACCAGAAACATCGGCAAGGTCGGCAGCACATACCAGAAGGTGTACCAGGCGTGGTTGGCGATTTTTTCCTGCGGTTGCTGTTCCACATACAGCCAGATCAATGCCAGCACGGTGACCAGCGGCAGCGCGGCGATCAGGGCGCCGAGTTTGTCGCTGCGTTTGGCCAGTTCGGATACCGCGACGACCACGGCGGCGGTGACAAAGTATTTGGTCAGTATCCAGCTCATGCTCTGGGCTCCTGGGTGGATTGTGGCGCTGTTGCCGGCGACATGATCAGCGGCAATTGCTGGATCAGTGCCTGCGACAGGAAATAGACGATGAAGTTGATAAAAGCGATGGCCGGGTACCAGCCGCTGGCGAACAGCCAGAAGTGGCCAATCAGGGCATCGGCGACGGTGGCGAGCACGGCGCCCAGTGCCACCGGCCAGCTGCGTTTGCCGAAGGCGAGCAGGATCCACAGGCCGGCAGCCACCATCATCGAGATCAGCATGGTGTAGGCGCCGGTCATGATCCGGATATAGGTGGCGGTGTCGGGTAACACCAGATCGAAGAATGAAAACAGGCCGGCCAGTGCAACGACAACCAGTGCCGGAATGCGCCAGATGGCGGCAACACGG
>JBECKT010000061.1:0-6001 GCA_040235405.1 Alcanivoracaceae bacterium | reverse complement strand
TTCCATACAGCAGGGCGGATTTCATGGTGAGGCTCCATTACTAATCTGACCTAGCAGGTCATCGAGTAGGTCGTCGGCCTGTTCAGGCAGGGTCGCCAGTGTACTGATGCAGTTCTCGCGGCAATCGCTGTCCAGTGCGATCAATGCGGCGCCGGATCTGCCGCTCAGTCCGGCCAGTAACTGCTGCAGCTTGATCATGACCGGCGAGGACACCAGTCGGCCATTGACCATATAGCTGTACATCATCACCCGTTCGGTCTGGTTATGCTGAATCTGCATGCAGCGCCAGGGCAGCGGGCAGGGGCCTGGAATCAGGCTGCCAGTCCAGCCATTCACGAGCAGGGCATTATCGTCGGCCAGCAACTCGGCGTCGGGGCGCTGGTGGCTGTACCAGTAAAGGTGCAACCGGATTCTCTCGCCGTCGAGATTCTGATACGCCAGATGCCAGGTCAGGTCCGCGCTGGTCATGCCCGGCTGCCAGTCACCATGCTGCGGCCGCACGGCCTGCCAGCCATCGGCAGGCAGTGGAGCGTGTAACAGCCGCATATCAGGCTGGGATTTCACAAAAATAGTGGGCAGCACCAGCACTGCTATTGCCATCAGTGTGCTTGCCGGGCGTACTGCAGCCGAAGTGGATTCGTTCGGTATCACCAGGTTCTGGTCGCGATGTGGTAGCTGGCGGCCAATCCAGAACAGCGGCAGCAAGGCTGCGGCAAAGATGTACCAACCAAAATTGTTGTGGTCTTCCATCAAGGGATGCTGCATATCGGTGTAATGGCCGACCAGAATCAGCCCGACAATCCTGAGCCAGTTGGTGACCAACGCAAACCCGGTACCGATCAGGACATACAACAGGGTGACGCGAAGGTTGCGCAGATACAGATGTCCCCAGAGCAGAGTGATAGCAGCGGCGACCAGCAGGTAGCGTAAGCCACTGCAACCCTGCGAGACAGAGAAGGTGCCGGCGGCAATGCGAATATGGGTGTCGTGAATGCTGGCCGGAATATCAATGATCGCCAGCAGGTTGCTCACCACAACAACCGCCAGTGCCTGCAGTGGTGCAATCAGCAAGCCCCACATAGGGATCGCCAGCGACAGGAGTATTAGCGGAAAACAGAAGCGCCGCAGCCAGACCTGGCCGCCGATCGCGCCGGCAAGACAGAGTAACAGCGGGATCAGCAGCAGACGTTGTGGCACGTCCAGTGCAGCAATGGCGCAGAGACGAAACAGTGTGGCGAGCATGAATAACGGGATCAGCCAGCGCCAGTCAGCACGGGGGACTGGCCAGCCGTGACGACGAACGTCGCGCCAGATGAGCCAGCCACACACCGCGATCAGCAACAGTCCGTGGGAGTAGGTGCCATCGTCGAACCAGACTTTGGTGATGGAAGGCCAGGCGGGCCAGGTCAGCCAGCCGACACTCAGTAATGCAGCAATCAGTAGCGGAGCAGACGAGCGCAAGTAAACGAGCATGCCGTGAGTCCTTTCCCGGAGGCGCAAACAGCCGCCATGGTAGCACGTCGATCAGTGTTGCTGATGGCAATATTGTGCCGGACCCATGGCCAGGACGTTGCCATCTAAAGCGCTTGCACCCCGCCGCTGGCCAGAGTGCCGTCACGGTAATCGCGCAGGGCCTGATCAATCTCCGCTGCCGTATTCATCACGAACGGGCCGTACTGCACCACCGGCTCATTCAGAGGCCGGCCGGCAATCAGCAGGAAGCGAGCACCCTCAGTACCGGCTGTCACTGCCAGCGTATCACCACTGCCGAGCAGGGCGGCAGCATGGGTGCGCACATCCTTGCCCTCACTTTGCAAGGCGCCTTCGTATGCATAGATAAAGGCGTTATGGCTTTCCGGTACCGGCAGGCTCAGCGCCTGATTCGGGGCCAGCGCGATATCGACATACAGCGGTTCGGTAGCGTCGGCCTGAATCGGCCCGCTGTAGCGCTGGCCGGCCAACTGCAGCTCACCGGCAATCACCTTGATGCGTACACCGGGTAGCGGTTCGTGCCAGGGCATGCGTGCAGCCGGCACATCGCGGTACTCCGCAGGCTTCATCTTGTCTTTTGCTGGCAGATTCAGCCACAGCTGGAAGCCGCGCATCCGGCCTTCCTTTTGCTGTGGCATTTCCGAGTGAATGATGCCGCGACCACAGGTCATCCATTGCACATCACCCGGGCGCAGATCGCCGCGATTGCCCATATGGTCTTCGTGCAGCATATGGCCATCAAGCATGTAGGTGACGGTTTCAAAGCCGCGATGCGGGTGCGACGGGAAGCCGGCGATATAGTCATCGGCATTGTCGCTGGAAAATTCATCCAGCATCAGAAACGGATCGAGTCGAGCCAGTTGCGACTGGCCAAGCGTGCGGCGCAGCTTCACCCCGGCGCCATCGCTGGTGTTTATGCAGGGAATGATGCGGGCAAGCGCGCGGGCGTTCATGTCATCCTCTCCTCAGTTGGTCCGGCCGTGCGCCATCAGGGCCCGATTGTGCGGCGCCGCGTAATCGATCAGCGGCCCGACCGGCACCACCCTCGACGGGTTGATGGTCGGGTGGCTGCGGTAGTAGTGGTGCTTGATGTGCATCAGGTTAACGGTGTCGGCAATGCCGGGTTGCTGATACAGATCACGCAGGTAATTGCTTAATGCCGGGTAGTCGACAATGCGCCGCAGATTGCATTTGAAGTGGCCGACATAGACCGGATCGAAGCGCACCAGCGTGGTAAACAGACGCCAGTCCGCTTCGGTAAGCTGATCACCCACCAGCCAGCGCTGTTTGCCAAGGCGTGCTTCGAGCCAGTCCAGTTCGGCAAACAGGTCTTGTACGGCATCTTCGTAAGCGATTTGCCGGGTGGCAAAGCCGGCCTTGTAGACGCCGTTGTTGACCCGGTCGTAAACCCGCGTATTAACTGCATCAATCTCGGCCCGTAGCGCCTCGGGATAGTAATCGCCGCTGCGTGCACCAATGCCATCGAAGGCGCTGTTGAACATGCGGATAATGTCCGCCGATTCATTGCTGACAATAGTCTGTTGCTGCTTGTCCCACAGCACCGGCACGGTCACCCGGCCGGAGTATTCCGGATCCGCTTTCAGGTACAGCTGGTAGAGAAAATCCAGGCCGTACAGGGTATCGCCGGTGGCGCCGGGAAAGCCGGTATCGAGCGGCCAACCCTGTTCCAGCATCAGCGGGTTGACCACGGTCACGTCGATCATGTCACGCAAACCTTTCAGCTCGCGAAAGATCAGCGTGCGATGGGCCCAGGGACAGGCCAGCGACACATACAGGTGGTAGCGACCTGCTTCGGCCTTGAAACCGGCCTTGCCATCCGGGCCGGCGCTGCCGTCGGCGGTGACCCAGTTGCGAAACTGCGCCGCCGAGCGCTGGAAATGGCCACCGCTGCTGTCGGTGTCATACCACTTGTCCTGCCACTGTCCTTTCACCAGCAATCCCATGATCTCCTCCGGTCGGGGGCTGTAGGAGCGGTCGATCGACCGCGATTCTTTCCGACCAATCGCGGTCGGTCGACCGCTCCTACAAGTTATTCAGGCGCTGCCGCTAATTTTTTTCAGCAGTCCGTCAATTTTGTCGCGCGCACTTTGCAGCGCCTCTGCCTTGACGTCATCACCCATATTCATGCCCTCGGCGAATACGAACTGCACATCAGTGAGCCCGATAAAGCCGAGGAATTGACGTACAAACGGCTCCTGATGATCGTTCGGTGTGTTGGCGTACATACCGCCGCGGGCAGCAAATACCAGCACCGGCTTGGTATCCAGCAGACCGACCGGGCCGGTTTCGGTGTATTTGAAGGTGATGCCGGCGCGAGCAATGTTGTCCATCCAGGCCTTGAACTGTGACGGCACGCCAAAGTTGTACATCGGCAGGCCGAGCACCACGATGTCGGCATCACGCAATTCGGCCACCAGCGCATCCGATTCGGCCACCAGTGCCTGCTGCTCAGCGCTGCGCTGATCCGCCGGGGTTAAGAAGGCGCCGAACCGTTCATCGTTCAGATGCGGCAGCGGGCTGGCGGTCAGGTTGCGCTCGACCACCTGAACGCGCGGATTGGTTGCCTGCCAGCGCTGGATAAACTCTCTGGCCAGCTGGCTGCTGTTGCCGTCATTGCCGAAGATGCTGCTGCTGATATAGAGAAGCGTTGCCATGTCGAAGCCCTCATTGGCCGGTTGAATAAGATGGGCTCAGTATCAGATCTGGCATTCAGATGAAAAACCGCATAATTTGGCGCCATTCAATCTATTAATTTGATATTGGAGTCGGGCCATGGACCTGAAGGTGTCCCTGGAGCAGTGGCGGGCCCTGATTGCGGTGGTCGACGCCGGGAGCTATGCGGCGGCGGCGGAGGCCTTGGATAAGAGCCAGTCAGCGGTCAGCTATGCCATCCAGAAGCTGGAAACAGCCCTTGATATCAGGGTATTCCGATTAGAGGGGCGCCGGGCCGTGCTGACTGAGGCGGGTGAGATTCTCTATCGCCGGGCCCATGCACTGGTGGAAGAGGCCAGCCGCTTGGAGACCTCAGCGGAGAGCCTGTCGCGTGGGGTTGAGGCGCAGTTGTATATTGCCGTCGATGCTATTTTCCCGATGTGGCTGCTATTGCAGTGTCTGGATCGCTTTGCCAGCGAGTTCCCGGAAATCAGGGTGGAGTTGCTGGAAACCGTGCTCAGCGGCACCGATGAAACCCTGCTCCAGCATCAGGTTGATCTCGCCATTACGCCGCGGGTGCCGCCGGGTTTTATTGGTGATGCGTTGATGCGTGCCCGCTTTGTTGCGGTGGCGCATCCGGATCATCCGCTGCATCACCTGGGTCGGTCGCTGGTGTTTCAGGATCTGCGCCGCCATCGCCAGCTGGTGGTGCGTGATTCCGGCAGTCGGCGCATGGACGCCGGATGGCTCGGCGCCGAACAGCGCTGGACGGTGAGCCACTTGAGTACCTCGATTCGCGCTGCGGCGATGGGTCTGGGCTTTGCCTGGTATCCGGAAGAAAAAATCCGTGACGAATTGCGCGACGGCACCCTGAAGCGATTGTCGATGGAGGAGGGAGAGGAGCGCTTCGCTGATCTCTATCTGGTGTACGCGGAAGCGGATTACGCCGGCCCGGCGGCGCGACGACTGGGCGAGATTCTGAAAAAGGCCTGTGCCGAATTGTGCGGTGCCTCGTAGGAGCGGCTGATCAGCCGCGAAGTTTCCTCGCCGTCGATCGACGGCTCCTACGAGGGTGTCTTGCAGAAAAACAGGATCAGAGTTCGATCACATCAATTTCATACACGGTAGTGGTACCACTGACTTCGTTGCCGACGATCAGCAGCGGTTTGCCTGACGGGCTCTGCTTTTTTTCAACAAAGACCAGACCTTCCGGCGCCAGATCGCCCGAGGTGCCCAGTGCCGGGTCGCCGCTGAAGTCACGGTTGTTGATGTACTGAACAAACTGCGGCGATTCCGGGTTGCTGATGTTGTACACCATGATGCCGCCAACCCGCTCAAGACCGATAAAAGCGAAGGTCTGGCCGTTGATCTTGCCGAGGGCCAGGCCTTCCGGTTCCGGGCCCTTGTCATCGGAGCGCGAGTCGAAGTTATTTGCGTCGTTAGTGGAATTGAAGAACTGCGGATTGCGTGCTGCGGTAATACGCTCGAAATCATTGCCGCTGTCAAACACCAGAGTGCCGTCGGCAGCGCGGATCGAGAATGACCGGGCACCGTAGGCATACAGCGCATCGTATTCGCATTCCACTTCCGGATCAGTCGCCAGCAGGGACGGGTTGCAACCGTTACTGACGCCCAGCGTGGATGTGACATTGAGCCGCCCGAGGTCTTCGTCTGCCTGAATATCGGCAGCGAGAATGTCGCCGGTCAGGGTCATGTCCTTGACTCGGATCTCTTCTGACCAGGTGTCATAATCGCGAGCATCACCTTCGTTAGCGGTCACAATATAGGTTTCGCCGTTGAAGGTGTAAGCGGCGATGGTATCCGGCTGGTACATGCC
>JBECKT010000097.1:0-7079 GCA_040235405.1 Alcanivoracaceae bacterium | reverse complement strand
GGATGATGGCGGTGGCGGCGCAGAATCCTGATCAGCCGCTGCAGTCCGCCAAGCTGATCACCGGCCGGTTTTACTTCGAGCGTCTGTTGCCGAAGGCGAAGGCATTGGCCGAGCAGGTGCGCGCCGGCAGTGACACCATGATGAGTTTGCCGGTGGCAGCGTTCTGACGGGTGGTGCCAGACAATAAGAAGTGGGCTACAAGCCGGCTTTTACTGGCCGGTCAACGACCAAGATTGCTTAGCCTGTCGACCAGGTCCGGATTGTCAATGTAGGTATTGCGGTTGCCCTGAATCCGGGCGATGTCGTTATTGCGAGCCTTTTCAGCGGCGTCCGGTGGGTCCAGGCGATGCCAGCGCTGATACATCTCCAGCGTACCTACCAATGGCAGGTTGTGTTGCTTGTGCATATACAGGACTGCCCGGGCGACATTGCCTTTGGCATGATCCGGTGGCTCGAAAATCTGGAAAGAGATTTTGTAGCCGCAATCTGACTGATTGCTGTCCGGTGGCAGGTCGCCAAACTGGCTGCCACGACGATCGATTTCGACACTGCGCTGGATCGGGTAAAGATTATGCAGGTCGTTGGCGATCGCTGCGTAGGCCGGCTTTTTGTCGCACTGGCGCGCGGTGATGCAATTGAAATGACGCATAATCAGGTGGCTGCCATACAGGGAGTCGACGCGGGTGCTGCGGTCATCGCTAGAGAAGGGAACTTGACAGTACAGGGAGTCACCGCCATTGGCATAGACGCGATTTATCAGAGTGTCGGCACCATCCTCGGCAATACACACCATGCTTACCGCTGTGATAGATATTGCGAGTAATGTTCTGATACTAGTCATTGTTCTTCCCATGCCGGGATCATAGCAAAATAATGTCCGGAAGAAAGACCGGGATTTCTGTCAAAGATTCAACTGCAGTGAAGAAGCGTAGTGTGAGCGGTCCGGGATGGCGACGGACGTTAAAGGCCGCTCAATTCGAACAGCACTGGCAGGTTCAGGGAGGCCAGCTGAGGCAGCAGTTCCTGATCGGGAGGGGGCAGGCGTAACCGGCTGAACAGACGCTCGACGGCACGGTCGAGCAGGGCGCTGCCGGAGCTTCGGACAATGCGGAAGTTCTCGATGGCCCCGTTGGCACCAACGGCAAAGCTGACTTCGACGGTGCCTTCCTGACCGCGCAGCCGCGCCTGCGCCGGATACTCTTTCAGCCGCTGGATCCGGCTCTGGATGATGCCGAGGTAGCGCTCCATCTCGCTGTCGCTGGCGCCCTGATCCGAGGCGCCTGCCAGCCCCATGACCTGACCGCCGCTGGCGCTGGTAGCGGCGCTGGCATCATCTTCCTCATCCGTGCTGTCAGAGCTTTCCCGGGTGACCGCCGCTGTCGGGGCCGGTTCCGGTTCCGGCCGGGGTTGCGGGGCTGGCTTGGCCTTGGCCGCCGGCTTCGGCCTGTCCGGCGCCACCGGCAGCACTTTCGGCGGGCTGACCGGTGCAGCCGGTGCCGGTGCCGGCCGGGCGGCCAGTTTCAGGGTGATGCCGGACTGCGTTGCCTTGCCTTCAGTAGCCTGGCCGCGTTGCAAGTCCTCACTAACTTGCCAGAACAGCGGAGCATGCAACAGCACGGCAATGACCATGGCGGCCAGTTTCTGGGCCGGGCTCATGGCGCGCTCCGGGTCACCAGCAGGACCTCGGTGATGCCGGCGTTGCGCAGCCCTTCCAGTGCCGGTCGCAGCAGCACCACCGGAATCTTGCCATCGGTCAGCAGCTGTACCGGGCGGTCCTTGCGCAGGCCGTCGAGGCGGTCCGGCATGTCGGCAATCGCCATCGGTTCATCCTGCCAGAACAGGTTGCCGTTCTGGTCCACCACCAGCCGGATCGGTTCGTCGCTGTCGGCCATGGCGGCGGTGCTTTCCGGCGGGGTGACATTGGCCGGCAGCCCGGGTGCCAGATGGCCGGCGACCATAAAGAAGATCAGCAGCAGGAACACCACATTGATCAACGGCAGCACCGGCTCGATATCGGGGCGGCGGCGCTGCTCGTCCTGCATGGAAAAGCGGCTCACGGCAGTAGTTCCAGATGCACTTCGGTCTGGCCGCTGGCCTGCAGCAGGTCGGTGACCCGCAGCACGGCCTGCAGCGAGGCCTCGCCGTCGCTATCGACGTACACCGGTTGCGGCGCCTGCCTGGCCAGGTTCTCAGCGGCCTGGTCCAGGGTCAGGCGCTCGCCATTCAGTTCGATCAGGGACTCGTCCAGCACACGGATAAGCAGCACCTGCTCATCCGCCGGGCGCGGCTCGCCGGTGACCGCTACCGACAGCGGCTGTCTGGCCAGATCAATAAAGCGGGTCGCCAGCATGAAAAACACCAGCAGGATAAACACCACATCAATCAGCGGGGTCAGGCCAATGCTGGCGGGTTTGCGAGCCGGCAGGTCAATGCGCATGACGACAGCTCAGCGCAGGCGAGCCAGACGGGCGAGCCGGTCTTCCAGCAGGAAGCGCAGCCGCTCCAGAGTCCGGTCGAACCAGTGGAATGCGGCCAGTGCCGGAATGGCAACACTCAGGCCGGCGGCGGTGGTCAGCAGCGCTTCCCAGATACCGCCGGACAGCAGCGCCGGATCAACCTGGGAGCCGGCCTGTTCCAGCGCCCGGAAGGCTTCGATCATGCCGAACACAGTGCCCAGCAAACCGAGCAGCGGGGCGACGGCGGCAATCAACTCCAGTGCCCGCATGCCACCACGCAGTGACTCGATCTGCTCCCGGGCCTGACGCAACGCTTCCTCCTCCCAGCCATTGTCCAGCGTCAGCGCGGCGGCCAGCGTCCGGCTGAGCGGGTCCCTGCCTTCTCCGGCGGTGGCGCTGGCCTGCTCGGCCTGACCATGGGCCAGCAGGGCCAGCACGGCGTCACCATTGCCCGCTGCCAGCGGCCGCCGCAACGCAAACTGGATCAGCTTGGCGACGATCACGGCACTGGCAGCCAGCGACAGCGCCAGCAGCAGCCACATCACCGGACCACCATTGGCAAGCCAGTCGGGAAGCATCAGGGACATGTGGACCTCGATCGGAACGGGAAAAACGGGATGGGCATTCTGAGGGCGGCACCCTCTAAATGCAAGTGAATCTCATTTGGAGTGACTGGATTGGTGGGCCCAGCAGGACTTGAACCTGCAACCAACGGATTATGAGTCCGCTGCTCTAACCAATTGAGCTATAGGCCCGAAAGGGACACCGACCCTGGCGGGCCGGTTTTTTTCTGGAGACGGTGCTCCGGGAATACCGTTAGCTTGCAGTAGGAGCGGCCGGTCGGCCGCGATTGTCGTTAAGAGATTCGCGGCCGGTCGGCCGCTCCTACGTGTCACCGTCGAGGAAGCTGCGCAGGTGTTCCGAGCGCGACGGGTGACGCAGCTTGCGCAGCGCCTTGGCTTCGATCTGACGGATCCGCTCGCGGGTGACGTCGAACTGCTTGCCGACTTCTTCCAGCGTGTGATCGGTGTTCATGTCGATGCCGAAACGCATGCGCAGAACTTTCGCTTCGCGGCCGGTCAGGTTGGCCAGCACTTCGCGGGTGGCTTCTTCCAGACCGATCATGGTGGCCCGGTCAATCGGCGACTCGATGGTGCCGTCCTCAATAAAATCACCGAGGCTGGAATCTTCGTCGTCACCGATCGGCGTTTCCATGGAGATCGGCTCCTTGGCGATTTTCAGCACCTTGCGAACCTTGTCCTCCGGCATTTCCAGGCGTATGCCCAGTTCTTCCGGGGTCGGCTCGCGGCCCATCTCCTGCAGCATCTGCCGCTGCACCCGGTTGATCTTGTTGATGGTTTCGATCATGTGTACCGGAATACGGATGGTGCGGGCCTGATCAGCAATCGACCGGGTAATGGCCTGACGAATCCACCAGGTGGCGTAGGTCGAGAACTTGTAACCGCGGCGATATTCGAACTTGTCCACCGCTTTCATCAGGCCGATGTTGCCTTCCTGAATCAGGTCGAGGAATTGCAGACCACGGTTGGTGTATTTCTTCGCAATCGAGATCACCAGACGCAGGTTGGCCTCGACCATTTCCTTTTTGGCGCGACGCGCCTTGGCTTCGCCGATAGAGATGCGGCGGTTGATTTCCTTGATCTCGGAAATCGACATGCCGAACTTTTCTTCCATCTGCTGAACGCGACGCTGGGCGCGTTCGATATCATCGCGAACGGCCTTCAGGCTGTCTGCCCAGGCTTTGGACTTCTTGCTGCTGGTAACGTCGTCGAGCCAGTTCAGGTTCGATTCATTGCCCGGGAATGTAGAGATGAAATCGGCGCGTGGCATGCGACCGCGCTTGACCGCAGTGAGCATGATTTCCTTTTCCATCTTGCGCACGCTGTCCAGATTGTTACGTACCTGACGCAGCAGCTCGTCATAAATGCGTGGCACCAGCTTGAACAGGGTGAAATGTTCGGCCATTGCTTCCAGCGCCTTGGCGCTGCTGCTGTGGTCACGGCCGTTGCGCTTCAGTGATTTCTGCAGTTTTTCCAGACGGCTTTTCAGCTCGTTGAAGCGTTCTGCAGCCAGTACCGGATCCAGGCTGCCGTCATCTTCATCGGAATCATCGTCGCTGTCAGAGTCGTCATCAGTTTCTTCAGCAGCGGCGGCGGCCTTGGCTTTGGCCTTGGCGGCAAACGATGGCTCGTCGCTGTTGTTATTATTGCCGGTGGTGGTGGCAGCAGCGCCGTCATCATTCGGGTCAAGATAGCCGGCAATAATATCGGACAGGCGTCGCTCTTCGGTGGCGACACGGTCGAACTCGGCGACCACGGCATCCACCGAACCGGGCCAGAAGGCCATCGCGTGCATGACTTCACGGATGCCTTCTTCAATGCGCTTGGCGATTTCGATTTCACCTTCGCGGGTGAGCAGCTCAACGGTGCCCATCTCGCGCATGTACATGCGCACCGGGTCAGTAGTACGGCCCGGTTCGTTTTCTACGGCAGCCAGTACCGCAGCAGCTTCTTCAGCGGCGACTTCGTCACCGCTGTCCGGACTTTCGTCCATCAGCAACTGTTCGGCATCGGAGGCCTTTTCGACCACCGGGATGCCCATATCGTTGATCATCTGGATGATGTCTTCGACCTGATCGGTGTCGGTAATCGAATCCGGCAGATGGTCGTTGACTTCGGCATAGGTCAGGTAACCCTGTTCCTTGCCAAGGGTGATCAACAGTTTCAGCTGGGATTGTTGCTGCTCTTTCTCGGATGCCATGAATTATGCCTGTGAGAACAGAGGGGTGGCAGCACTGACCTCGGGGCGAGTGAGCCGTTCCCCTCGGGGTGCTGAAAACCGCGCATTATAGGCGGGAATGGAGTTTGCTGCCAGCGGGCTGTCAGGATCAGTCGAGCCGACGGCGCTGATGCTGCCTGGCGTCGGACAATTGCCTGCTCAGCGCCGCCAGCCGGTGGATATCCGGCTGCGGGGCATGGCGGGCCTGATCCAGTGACCATTCCAGCCAGCGGATTTCCAGCTCGGTGACGCCGCCGCGCCAGTCATTCAGGGCCGCTTCCTCGCTGGCCGGGACCTGTTCGGACTGGCGGATCACCTCGGCAATCAGTTCGCCCTGATCCATCGCCATCAGCCCGCCAAGCAGGGCCGGGCCGGGCAAATCCGGCTGTTCGGTAAGCAAATCAACTACTTGTACCAGCACATCCATCTGCGGCTCGTCCAGTTCCTCAACCCCGGCCGGCAGCGGGCAGCCCTTCAGCACGCCCGGGTGCTGGATCAGGATCAGTAGCAGCCGTTCGACCAGCGACAGGCGCAGGCGTCGCTCCGGCGCGGCCCGCTGCGGTGTCCGCCCTCGCTGGCGCGGGCGGGTTTCCGGGTAGGCCGGCTCGGCATCGAGCCAGGCCGGCGGGCCGTCATGGTCCGGTGGTTCCTGCGCAAAGCTGGCGTGGGCGACCGGTTCCGGGTCGCTGGCCAGCATTGCCAGCTCGGATTCATCCAGCCGGGTCAGGCTGGCCAGCTCTTTGCGCAGCAGGCTGCGGTAGAACTCGCCGCGCGGCAGGCGAATCAGCGGCAGGGCCAGCCGGGCCAGCCGGGCGCGTCCATCGACGCTGTTGACGTTAAGGCCTTCGGACAGGTGGCGGAACAGATATTCGGCCAGCCCGGGGGCTTCCGCGGCCATGGCCAGCAGGGCTTCGCGGCCCTGTTGGCGCACCAGGGTGTCCGGGTCTTCGCCATCGGGCAGGAACAGGAAGCGGGCCTGCTTGCCGTCTTCCAGCACTGGCAGGGTGTTCTCCAGCGCCCGCCAGGCAGCGCGGCGGCCGGCTTCATCGCCGTCAAAGCAGAACACGACTTCGTCGACCTGCTTGAACAGTTTTTCGGCATGCTCGCCGGTGGTGGCGGTGCCGAGCGTCGCCACCGCATTGGCGATGCCGTGCTGCGCCAGTGCGATCACGTCCATATAGCCTTCGACCACGAACAGCTGGCTGTGCTTGTCGCGGCTCTGTTTCCACTCCCACAGGCCGTACAGTTCGCGGCCCTTGTGGAATACCGGGGTTTCCGGTGAGTTCAGGTATTTCGGTTTGCCATCGCCCAGTACCCGGCCGCCAAAGCCGATGGTGCGGCCGCGGCTATCGCGGATCGGGAACATGATCCGGTCGCGGAACTTGTCGTAGACCCGGCCGGTGTCCTCGCGCCGTACCAGCAGGCCGGCTTCCTCGGCCCGCTGCAGGCCGGTCTGGTCAAGTGACAGCGCGGTCATCAGGTTGTCGAACCCGGGCGGGGCAAAGCCGACGCCGTAACGGGCGGCGATCTCGCCGCTGAGGCCGCGACCTTTCAGGTAATCGACGGCAACCTTGCGCTCCGGTGCGCTTTTCAGTTGCTGGCGGAAAAACAGGTCGGCGCGGTTGAGCAGGTCGTAGGTTTGCTGCAGGGCGCTTTTCTGTGCGGCGCTCTGCTGTGGCCGGTTGTCTTCTTCGCGTGGCACTTCCACGCCGGCGCGATCGGCCAGTTGCTTGACCGCTTCCGGGAAGGACAGGCGCTCGTAGTCCATCAGGAAGCCGACCGCATTGCCGGTGGCGCCGCAGCCGAAGCAGTAATAGAACTGCT
>JBECKT010000145.1:0-17573 GCA_040235405.1 Alcanivoracaceae bacterium | reverse complement strand
CGGGGGGGCGGGGGGCGGGGGGGCCGCTCTACGAGGAGCACGGACTTGCGTAGGAGCCGTCGACCGACGGCGAAGTCTTTTCGCGGCCGGTCGGCCGCTCTGGCGGGGTTATTCGGCCTTACATCCCGATCTTGCGCAGCTGGTAGATGTTGTGTGTCAGCGCAACCACTTCACCGCTGGCATCTTTCAGCTCCAGGTCCCAGGCAAAATCGCATTTGCCGTTGGCTTCGGTCTCGGCCTCGACCCGGGCAATTTCCTCCTCACTCAGGCGGACCTCAACGGTAATATCGGTTTTCGCCGGGCGGCGGAAGCGGATGCTCATGTCCTTGACGATCGGATAGAACTTCCGGGTATCAAAGCTGGTCATGTACATCACACCACCGGGCAATTCTGCCAGCGTGAACAGGGCACCAGCGTACATGATGCCGACATGGTTGATGTTGAGGTCGTAGGGCATCAGCATCTTGCAGTAACCACGATCCAGCTCCAGTACCTTGACGCCGCAGCGGCTGGCGAAAGGGAAGGTGTTTTCGGATGCGTGGCGCAGGGTTTCGATCTGTTCGGCGGTGAGTGACATAGGGTTCTCCGATGGTCGAATTCTGAATCAACACCGGGATGCTACCATCGGCGAAATTGGCGGGAGGTATCCGAAATGGTCAGAACTCTGGTGAAAGCCGCCATGATCGCTGTTTTGCTGGTACAGCCGGCCGCGGCGGCAGTGATCCTGATGTATCACCATATTGATGCCGCTGCCCCGGCGGCCACCTCGGTGACGCCGGAGCAGTTCAATCAGCACCTTGACCGGCTGGCGGCGGAGGGCTTCGAGGTGGTGCGGCTGGACCGCCTGATTGAGCAGGTCCGTGCCGGCGCCGATCCGCGCAAAAAGCTGGTGGCGATCACCTTTGATGATGCCTATCGCAGTATCTATGAGGTCGCCCTGCCGGCGCTGGAAGCCCGCGGCTGGCAGGGCGCGGTGTTTATTAACACCGGTGGTGTTGGTGATGGCGCCATGGCCATGAGCGAGGAGATGATTGCCGATATTCATCAGCGCGGCCATCTGCTGCTGAATCACAGCCACTCTCACCTGCATATGGTGCGCCGTTCTGATCAGGAGAATAGCCTGCAGTGGCGCCGGCGCATGCAGGCAGAGATTGAGCAGGCGCAGCAGAAGCTGGCGGACTGGACCGGGGCAGAGGTTCTGCCGTGGCTGGCCTGGCCGTACGGTGAACAGACCCGGGAGCTGCGCGAACTGGCTCGTGAGCTGGGCTATCTCGGTTTCGGTCAACAGAGTGGTGCTCTGGATGCCAACGTTGACTGGCAAAATATTCCTCGCATTCCTGTCAACCGGCAGTACGCCGGCTGGTCTTCTTTGCGGGAGAAACTGCTGGCACTGCCGTTTCCGCTGCGTGCCACGCTGCCGGAGGATGGCGTCACCCTGTCAGCCAGACCTGAGCTGACACTGGTGCTGAATGGCGACTGGCGAGGGCGTCAGCTGCAATGCTTTATTGGCGGCAGACTGACCTCGCCGACGGTGCATTTCACGGATGGCGTCAGTGAAGTGAGGCTGCGCGCCGGCGCGGATATTCCGCTCGGTCGCAGTCGCTACAACTGCACCGCCTTTGCCGGGGACGGCCGCTATTACTGGTATTCCCGGGTGTGGATGCGTCGTACTGAAAGTGGCTGGTATCCGGAGTGATCAGTAGCTCGGAAACCGGTCAAACCGGTTCTGCCGGATCAGCCCGCGTACCATGCCGATGTATTCGTCACCAAGCTCCGAGTAACCCTCCAGGCCGGCGGCCAGGTCGCTGCCGGTAAACGGTTCATTCCGGTCCCGTAACCGTTCTCTTATCAGGCGCAGTTCGGTATAGCGCGGGTGGCTGTTGAGGTTGTGCATGTAACGGCGCACGCTTTCCGCCGGAGACGAGAATCGTGCTACCTCATGGCGTGCACCTTCACGCCGGTTTTGCGGCACCAGACCGCAACCCTTGACGAAGCACCAGTGACCGAAATAGTTGTTTCCCTCTTCGGCAAACCGGGAAGTGCCCCAGGCAGATTCCAGTGCTGCCTGAGCCAGCGCCAGATCAGCCGGCACGATATCAATTCGGCGTAACAGGATGCGGCTCCATTCGCTGTTCAGGGGTTCGGGGGTATCGAGTCGGTAGCGCTGCGACAAATCCATCAGCCAGACCTGATCCTTGCCGGTTAGCGGCACACCATCGACAATTTGCTGGTGTAGTGACACAAGACGTTCGCGCTTGCTGAGCAGATCGCGATTGTTTTGCTGGACTGCCGGTAAAAGCAGGTTGACCAGGCGAGCTTTGCGCGCTTCGGTTTCATCCTCAGGCAGCGGCCAGATTGGAAGTGTGTCGCTGGCTTCGCCGCTGTCTGGATGGCTTTGCTGGTGCCAGTAGCCCAGCAGTGGCAGGAAAAGCAGGAACACCAATCCTGTGAGCAGCGCACTGCGTTGCCAGAGAAGGTGATGCTTGTGCTGGTACACCATGGGGGCTCCGGTACAGTCTGGCTCCGGCGCGCAATGACTCAGTTCTGAGCCAGCAGATCCGTACGAGCGGCGCAGATAAAGTCGTTACGATGCAATCCACGAATCTTGTGCGACCACCAGGTGACGGTGACCTTGCCCCATTCGGTCAAGAGCGCCGGGTGGTGGCCGAGAGACTCTGCCAGCCCGGCAACACGCTGGGTAAATGCCATAGCATCAACGAAATTGCTGAAGTTGAACTGGCGTTGCAGTTTGACAATGCCATCCTCCTCTACCAGCTTCCACTCCGGCACTTCCTCATGCCACTGAGCGACCTGCTGGTCGGAGGCCTGCGGTGCATCGGCACGACAGGCCTCGCAGACTTCGTTGGCCAGACTCATCGTTCTGCCACTGTTGGTGTCGCGCATAGTCGGCTTGGCTCCTTGCTGTTACCTGGCGCCAGTCGCGCCAGCATACGCCGGGTCCGTTCAAGTTCGGTTTCGTCACGGTCCTTGCCCGGCATTTCCATCGAATCAACCAGGCGCACAAGCACCGACTTCATGGTGTCGGGCATCAGCGCTGGCTGACGATGCTGAATGACATAAATAAGTTCACCTTTCTTGAAAAGCAGAAAGCCGTAGTAATACAGGCCGGATACTTCCGGTGTGCCGGCGACCTTGCTGCTGTCCACGTCGAGGCTGACGATCGAAATCATGGCTCGCGGGTCACTGTCCAGCATCTGTTCGCGATGAACAACCTCGGCGGACCTCACCATTGGTGAGTCTGCTACTACGCTGCGCAGGTAACCGTTCAATACCAGATTCAGCAGGGTCTGATCGGCGGCGAAACGCGGAATACGCAGGTTCGGGTTGCCTTCGGCGCGCAGGTAGTCGATCCGGAACATGCGGCCGCTGGCATCCCACATGGTGGTGGATCCGCCATACTGGTCGCAGCGCTCATCCAGGCTGACATGGCCGCGGAAAGTGTTCAGGCTGAGATCAATGGAATAGGCCGCCGCCGGGGCATGATAGATATCACCCTCGCGAGCACCTTGCATACCCTGACAGCCGGTCAGCAGTCCTGTCCCGGTGAGCATCAGGGCCGCACACAGGGAGCGTATTTTTATTGTCATTATGATGATCCTGAAACAGCGATTGCCGCATCATAGCACAGGCTCAGGGCCTGTCAGCTGGCCTGCAGGACGGCTTAGCGGGGCAGTCGGCGAATCAGGTGGAGCTGCTTGAAGTTGCGCTCGCCGGCCAGTCGCTGCCACTCGTCGACGGCCGCACCCTCGTCGCTGAAAACCCGGGGTGACAGGGTCTCCAGCAGCTTGCAGCCGGACAGTTTTTTCAGCTGCCTGTTGAATGCCTTGAGTACCTTGCCACGCTGGTCGATGGTCAGGCTGGCCTCCAGCTCGGCCGGGCACTGGGCCGCACTGCTGGCCTGAAAGCGATAGCGTTGTTCCGACAGCAGCACATGGTGGGTGATGTCCCGGGTGCGCGGGTCACGGATCTCGAAGCAGTCTGTGGTCCAGAAATAGTCACAGGTGGCCCCCTCCGCCAGCGCGGGCAGCGGGCTGAACAGGAGCACGATCAGAACAGCAAGATGCGGTGTTTTCATGGGCGTCAGGAGGCTTCCTGCTGGCGCTGCTGCCGTCCCGGTTCCCACTGCAGCAGCATGGTGTCGACGATCAGCTCCCCGGGAATCCGCGCGCGGATCTGGCCATGCAGCTCCGGCAGCTTGCTCCAGTGCAGCCCCGGCAGCAGGTGGTGGGCAGTGTGATAGCCGAGGTTCCAGGAGGTCAGGTTGTACAGTGGCAACTCGACATTGCGTGAGGCGACATAGTGGTTCCCGGTATCGGTGCCGGCGTGCTGGCCGTAGGTGTTGTCGAGCAGCGCCAGCAGCAGCACCAGCATCGGCCCGATAAAGACAATCAGGGTGCGTAGCGGATCAATCAGCAGGAGCGCCAGCAGAGGGATGTTAGCGAGCACAAACATACCCTTGAAGCGTCGGTACAGGCGGGGGTGATCGCGGCCGATACGGATGATTTCGGGATAGATCCGGGCCGCATTGAGGACATCGAACTTGATCCGGTTCATCACCGAGCCGTCGGCCTCACGCCAGGCCGCCGGGTCCTTGTCCTGGTCCAGATAGTAGCGGTGGTGGCCGATATTGTGGTGCAGGGTCCAGCTGAACGGGCTGGTGCCGGTCTGCAGGTACATCACCACTTCGTACAGCCGGTTCAGCCAGCGCACCCGGAAGGTGTTGACGTGGTGGTGGTTATGGCAGATTGCTCCGCTGGAAACCTGCACGCATAGCAGCAGGACAACCAGACCTGACGCCATCCAGTGGCTGTCGACCAGAAAGAAGATCGAGAACTGGGCGGCCATCACAGCCAGCACCAGCAGCACGGCGGGAATATCCGCCCGGTAGCGCATCAGGGACATACCACTTTCCCATGTATCTAGTAAGAAGGCGGTATTCTATTGGGTGCAGAATTAAGCACAAGGGCTTAGATGGCGGGTAAGCCGGTCATTCGGGCCAATCGCGTTGTCAAAGCACGCCATCACCCGGTCGGGGTGGTGGCGTGCGATCATCAGCGCGACATCAGGTCTTTGGCGATGGCGATAATCTGCATCTCGTCAGTGCCGGCGTAGATCTGCAGGATCTTGGCATCACGCATCAATTGCTCAACCCGGGACTCACGCATATAGCCGTAGCCGCCGTGAATCTGTACCGCTTCGGTGGCCACCTGCATGGCGCTCTGTGCGGCGTACAGCTTCATTGCCGATGCCTCGGCCAGGGTCATCTGCTTGCCGTGGGCGACCGACTCGATATAGCGGAACACCATGCTCTGCAGGTTCATCCGCACCACTTCCATATTGGCCAGCTTGAGCTGGATCAGCTGGTTGTCACCGATCGGCCGGCCGAACTGGACGCGATCCTTCGCATACTGCACCGACAGTTCCATGGCCCGCTCGACCATGCCAAGCGCCATGGCGGCGACACCGGCACGCTCCTGCATAAAGGTGCCTTTGGCACCGGAGCGGCCATAGCTGTCTTCGTTGCCGCCGAGCAGACGCTCGGGGCCGCAGTGCACGTTGGCCAGGAACAACTCGCCGGTGGGTGACGAGCCGATGCCCATTTTCTTGAACGGTTTTGACTGGGTCAGACCTTCCATGCCGGAATCGAGAATGAACGAGACAATCTTGCGGTCCCTGGGCTCGACACCTTCGTCATCGAGTTTGCAGATCAGGATGATGGTGTCGGCGTAAGGACCATTGGTGATCCAGGTTTTCGCGCCGTTGATGATGTAGCCGCCCTTGCCATCACGTTTGGCCAGCGTTTTCATCTGGCCGAACGCGTCAGAACCGGAGTTTGGTTCGGAAATGGCCCAGGCGCCGACCTTTTCCAGCGTCAGCAGAGGCAGTGCCCAGCGCTCTTTCTGTTCAATGGTGCCCTTGCTCATGATGGCGCCACCACCGAGGCCCATGGACACACCCATGGCGGTGACCAGACCCTGGGCATGTTTGCAGATTTCGATGATCGGGATCATGCGCATGGCGGCCTCTTCGCCGGCCATGGCGTTGTAGCCTTCCTTCTTTTTCTTTTCCTCGACAACCTCGCCGGCGGCGATGGCCTTCTCGCGAGCGATCTGTTTGTCGAAGCTGGTCTTGGCCATCACATCCATACCGAAGGTCTTGATCAGCTTGCGCAGGATGTCGTAGGGCGGGGTGCCGTTGTATTCGATGTCATCCAGATGCGGCACGACTTCCTTTTCGACAAAGTCGCGCACCATTTTCTGGATCATCTGCTGGGATTCGGACCACTCGATCATATTGCCTCCGGCTGTTCAAACGTGCGTTTGATGTGCCGTGGATGGAAGCATGGGCCGGAAGAGAGGGTCAATGACCCGAGGAGACGGCTCGTATTGACGGAATGTCACCGCCAGCCTGACCGAATTGTACCCGCATGACGGTGCCGTCATGCCCGGCACTGGCGGCGGCCAGGGCAATATCCTCTGCCGGCAGCTGCGGATGGCTGCCATTCAGAAATTTCGCTGCGGCTGAAGCCTGACGGGTGCGGCGGATGGCATCCTCCAGTGAGATTCCCTCGCCGCCAAGCAGGCCGCGCAGATATTCGGCGCAGGCAACGTCCTCGTCGCCGTCCGGGTGGGAGGCCACCAGCAGAATATCCTGATAGTTCTGCTGCAACAGCCAGCGGGCAGTGGCTTCGGCATTAACAAGGCCTGCCACCAGTACCGCCGCGCTGTGCCTGGCAGCGAGCGTCGCGATTACGCCATTGGTGGTGCGCTGCACCAGCGTTCGGTCGCGGACATCGGACTGGCGGATTTCATGAGGGGAGTTGCCGAAATCAAACCCGGCAATCGGCAGTGCGTCGATCTCACCGGCAAGCAACAGCGATGTATCGTGTGTTTTCAGCAACAATGCGGCGTCTGCGTTGGCGACCAGACGGATTTCCCGGGCGCCGCCAACAAAGGCGTAATGGGCGGTGGTGAAAGCGCGGATCACATCAATCACTACTGTTGCGCCGTTCGGGTTCGGCGGCGGCGAATGTCCCTGCGCGATCCGGATATGCATGGCCATCAGAACAGCAGGCCGATGCCCCAGGTGGTGTTATTGAAGGCTTCGCTTTCCCTCCGGTTGTAACGCTCGCCGGAGACAGTAAAGGTCAGGCGATCAGCCAGCAGCATGCGATCCTTGCGGGTTTTGGTGTTACTGAGAAAATCGACCACGGCGCGGAAGTTGAAGTCGGAGCGCAGGCGGACCAGATCGCCTTCGGTGCCATGGCCATACTGGAACTGGATGATGCGGCTGAAGCCGACACCGAAATAACCATTGGTGAAACTGGCATCACAGGCTTTGGTGAAGGTGACACAGCCACTACCGGTAGGCGCATTGCTGAATTTTTTTGTGGCGACACCGCCATTCAGGGCAACGCTGGTGTAATTCACATCAAAGTACAGGCCGGTGCCGATATTCTCGGTGGGATCAACCCGGCCAAATGACACCACCGTGCCGCGCAGTATATTACTGCCGCCATACAGGCTCTCGGCCATGGCCGGTGTTATCAGCATTATCCCCAGCAGTGCAACCAGCGCTTTCTTCATTCTCGCTCTCCATGGACGCGGTAGCCGGGCATTATGCCTGAATAATCAACAGGATCGATCAGCCATCCGGGTCAGTTATGCTGTCATGACCTGCTCTGTTGACGCTAGCGCGCTGATGGCGGCAGCACCCGGCAAAGGGCGACTACCGAAACACTTTCCGCACCGGCAGCCAGCAGGATATCGGTGGCGGCGCGCACGGTGGTGGCGGTGGTAACGACGTCATCCACCAGCAGGATCCGCAGGGACCGGACATTGGTGCGGCAGACAAACGTATCCTGCCGGGCCCGGCGCCGGTCACGGGCGTTGCTTCCCTGCTGGTGCCGGCCGGCCTTCGGCCGGCTCAGTGCCGGCAGCAGTCGAAGGCCATGCTGCCGGGCCAGTGCCGAAGCCAGCAGCGTGGCCTGATTGAAACCGCGCAGCCATTGCCGGCGCCAGTGCAGCGGGATCGGCACCACGACATCGACATCCGGCAGGGTAGTCAGGCCCTGATCAAGCAGGTACTGCAGCGGCCGCTGCAGATACAGGCGGCGCTGGTGTTTCCAGTCGTTGATCATGCGGTCCAGCGGATGGGCATAGAGAAACGGAGTCTGGATACCGAGAAAGCCCGGTGGCCGGTGCAGACAGTGGCCACACAGCGGGGCGAGATCGTCGTCATGCTCTGGCGCGGCACTGCTGTCCATGGGCAGGGCGCAGCGACACTGCGGGCCGGAAAGCACGGGCAGGTCTGCCAGGCAGCCGGGGCAAAGCCCGGAAGCATGATGAGTCGGGGTGGCGCACAGGCAGCAGGGAGGTTGAAAAAGGTCAAATAATGACCATATGTAAACCTTGGCAATCTTTATCAGATTGACAGCCATTCCCGCGCCTCCTAGTCTGCCGGCATCCCTGTACCGTTTCCGGAGTGCCAGCATGACTGCTGTCCAGACCACCCTGAAGTCGTCCCCTGAGGCTGTTGCTGTACGCCATGACTGGCGTCGTGATGAGATCGAGGCCCTGTTCGCCCTGCCGTTCAATGACCTGCTGTTCCATGCCGCTACGGTGCATCGCTGGCACTTCGACCCGAATGCCGTGCAGGTGTCGACGCTGTTGTCGATCAAGACCGGCGCCTGCCCGGAAGACTGCAAATACTGCTCCCAGTCCGGCCACTACAACACCGAGCTGGAAAAGGAAAAGCTGCTGGAAGTGCAGAAGGTGCTGGAAGAAGCGCGCGCCGCCAAAGAGAAGGGCGCATCACGCTTCTGCATGGGCGCCGCCTGGCGCAGCCCGCGCGACAAGGACATGCCCTATGTGCTCGACATGGTCCGTCAGGTCAAGGCCATGGGCATGGAAACCTGCATGACGCTGGGTATGCTGTCGCAGGAGCAGGCCGGGCAGCTGGCCGAGGCCGGCCTCGATTATTACAACCACAACCTCGATACCTCGCCGGAATACTACGGCCAGATTATTTCCACCCGCAGCTACAACGATCGTCTTGGCACGCTGGCGCATGTTCGCGATGCCGGCATGAAAGTCTGTGCCGGCGGCATTATCGGTATGGGCGAAGACCGACGTGATCGCGTCGGCCTGTTGCAACAGCTGGCCAACCTGCCGGCGCACCCGGAGTCAGTACCGATCAACATGCTGGTCAAGATCAAGGGCACACCGCTGGCGGATGTGGCCGATCTGGATCATTTTGAATTTGTCCGCACCATCGCGGTGGCGCGGATTCTGATGCCGCAATCGTTTGTCCGTTTGTCCGCCGGCCGTCAGGAAATGAATGATGAGATGCAGGCGCTGTGTTTCTTCGCCGGAGCCAATTCGATTTTCTATGGCGAGCGACTGCTGACCACCGACAATCCGGAAACCGGGCACGACCGGAAGCTGTTTAACCGTCTCGGCATTCATCCGCTTGATCCGCGCGATGAGTGTTCTGATGAAGCCACCGAAGATGCACTGCTCGTTCAGGTGCAGGAACGGCAACCGGCGCCGCTCTATTACGATGCCATGAGCAGCCGTGAAGCCAAAGCGGTACTCGGCAAGCGTTCTGCTCAAGACGCCTGAGTGCAACATGACACAGCCGTTTGACCTTGCTGCGGCGCTGACAGAGCGCCGTCAGCAGCAGCGTTATCGCCAGCGTCTGGAGCAGCAGGCGCCGGCGGGTCGCGAAGCGGTGGTCAATGGCCAGCGACTGATCAATTTCTGCGGCAATGATTATCTTGGTCTGGCCAACCATCCGCAGTCGGTGGCGGCATTCAAAAAGGCCGCAGACGAGTTCGGCGTCGGTAGCGGCGCCTCGCATCTGGTTTGCGGCCACAGTCATTATCATCATGCTCTCGAAGAGCAGCTGGCAGCATTTTGCGGCCGGCCGCGGGCATTGCTTTTCTCCACCGGTTACATGGCCAATCTTGGCGTGATTCAGGCACTGGTCGGCAAGGGCGATGCGGTATTCGAGGATCGTCTCAATCACGCCTCGCTGATTGATGGTGGCCTTGCCAGCGGCGCCCGCTTCCGTCGTTATCAGCATGCCGACGCAAACAGCCTGGCGTCGCAGCTTGGCGATGCCGATGCACGCCGAAAACTGGTGGTGACTGACGGCGTGTTCAGCATGGACGGCGATGTGGCGCCATTGGCGGCGCTGGCCGATGTTTGCGAACAGCATCAGGCCTGGTTGATGGTGGATGATGCGCACGGCTTTGGCGTGCTCGGCGAGCAGGGCGGTGGCTGCGTTGCCGAACAGGGCATGCAAATCCGGGTGCCGGTACTGGTGGGGACGCTGGGCAAGGCATTCGGTACTTTCGGCGCCTTTGTCGCCGGCACTGACGAGCTGATTGAAACGCTGATACAGTTTGCCCGGCCGTATATTTACACCACAGCATTGCCGCCGGCGGTGGCAGCGGCCACATTGGCCAGCTTGTCGTTGCTGCAAGAGGAAAACTGGCGCCGGGAAAAGCTGCACAGCCTGATTGTCCGTTTCCGGCAAGGTGCGGCACAGCGCGGTTTTCAGCTGATGGACTCGGCAACACCCATTCAGCCGTTGCTGATTGGCGAAGATAGTGAAGCGCTGGCGATGAGTCAGCGTCTGCGGGAGCGCGGGTTTCTGATCAGCGCAATTCGGCCGCCGACGGTGCCGGAGGGTACGGCGAGATTACGCATTACGTTCAGCGCCGCGCACGAACCCGAAGATATCGACCGATTGATTGAAGCCCTGTAGGAGCGGCCGATCGGCCGCGAAATCCCTCGTCATCGGTTGACGGCTCCTACGGTAAAGGAAATGAAATGACTTCACTGGTGCTGTTTCACAATACCTACCGCTGCACCGGCCCGCAGGGCGACAAGGCGGCGGATCTGGTGCTGCTGCACGGCTGGGGCCTGCACTCGATTGTCTGGGACGACATCATGCCCGGACTGCTGCAGCATTTTCGCGTTACCGTGATTGACCTGCCCGGCATGGGGCAAAGCCCGCTGCCCGCTGGTGATTACACGCTGGATTATCTGGCCTGGCATGTGGGTGCGATTCTGCCGCCGCAGTGTCATCTGATGGGCTGGTCGCTCGGCGGGCTGGTAGCGCTGCGACTGGCCAGTGAGCGACCACAACAGGTGCTGTCGCTGACCATGGTGGCATCGACCCCGAAATTTGTTGCCGCCGGCGATTGGCCCGGTGTTGATGCCCGACTATTCGATCGCTTTATCGAAGTGTTCGAGGAGGATGCGGAGGGTACCCTGATTCGCTTTCTGGCACTCAATTGCAAGGACGCCGATACCGTACGCGAGGATGTCCGCAAGCTGAAGGATATTCTCTACTTCTGTGGCCTGCCGGCCCCGCAGGCACTGCGTGGCGGCCTTGCGGTGCTGCGTGACAGTGATCTGCGCGAGGAGCTGGCGGGACTGTCGCTGCCGCGGCTGATGCTGTTCGGTGAGCACGACAATATTGTCCCGATAGCGACCGCCGATATGCTGGCTACCCAGCATGAGGTCAGGGTGCTGGCGCAGGTTTCCCATGTGCCGTTCGTGTCACAGCCCGAGCAGTTTCTGGTGGCGCTGCGGCAAGGTTGGCGTGGGCTCGGCGTTATTACGGAGTCGGCATGAGCGAGCTTGCAGTTGCCCGGGCTTTTGGTCGCGCGGCGCGTAGTTACGATGAGCATGCCGCAGTGCAGATTTCCGTGGCGCGCAGTCTGCTGGCCATATTGCCGGATGATTGTGCGGCGGAGCAGGCAGTCGATCTTGGTTGCGGCACCGCATCAATGGCCCGCCAGCTTTGTACGCGTCTGCCGCATTGCCACTGGCTTGGCGTGGACGTATCACAGCAAATGCTTGATGAAGCGCATCAGCGTGGCCGTCTGCATGATCGTTATCAGCCGGTATGTGCGGATGCTACGGTCTTGCCGCTGGCGGATGCCTCCCGGGATCTGGTGTTCAGTTCGTTCGCCCTGCAGTGGGTCGACGCCGCTGCCGCCAGTGCCGAGATAAGCCGGGTGCTGAGAATCGATGGCCTGCTGTTGCTGGCGTTGCCGGTGGCCGGCACCTTGCGCGAGCTGAAGGAGAGCTGGGCACAAGTCGATCAGCAGGTGCACGTCAACGCATTGCTTGCCGCGCCGGAGTGGTTGCAACAGCTGGAGCGTCACCGTCTGGCTTGTGTCGATGCGCAAACCATTACCGTTACCGAGCATTATCCGTCGCTGACTGCGATTGGCCGGATGCTCAAGTTGACCGGTGCCCATCATGTCAGCGGTCGGCAATCTGCCGGCCTGCTGCCGCCGCGTCGGCGTCGGGCACTGGAACAGGCCTACGAAATGAAGCGCGATGAAAAGGGCCTGCCGCTGACCTGGCAGGTGTTGTTCGTAGTCGCCCGAAAGCTCGGCTGACGTGCAGGTGTCGTCGCCATTCAGCGCCACACCAGGGTTTATCGCCTAACCAGGGTTTGCCAAGGTCGAGTTCCGATAAGGGCTGGTTCGGCCCCGGGCGGCTTTGGCAGGGGCGACAACAGATTTGTCAGCTTCGGTCAGTGACCGCCCGGGCGGGGTGGCTACACTGGGCGCCCGCGATCAAGGTGCCCGTCATGTCCAATCCAGCTCCGCACGTCCGTCAGAACAAGCCATCCCTGAGCCGACGTGTGCGGCATCTGGCCGATAACGCCCGTGATCGCCTGCTCGATGCAACTTCTCTGGTGCAAGCTGAACAGACTGCTTTCGAGGTTATTTACCAGCAGGATATTGTCCGGCTGCGTTACTACCCGCCGTTGCAGGAAGACAGTATCGACGTCAGTGGCGAGCAGGTGAGCGTGCGGCATGATCCGTTCGCGGTGCCCTTGGTGCTGGTGGCACCGCTGGCGGTGAACATGCTGATCTATGATCTTTTTCCCGATCGTTCACTGGTGCGTTACTTGCGTGCCCGCGGCTTTGAGTTGTACCTGATTGACTGGGGGCGTCCGGTGCGGCGACACGACAGCCTGCGCCTGGCGGATTATTACGCGGGCATGATGCCCGTCCTGCTGGAAAAGGTGCGCCAGCATTCCGGCAAGAAAAAGCTTTCACTGCACGGCTGGAGTTTCGGTGGGCTTTTTTCACTGTGCTATGCCGCACTCGGCGATCCCGATATTGAAAACCTGGCGTTAATCGGCGCGCCACTGGATTACCATCGTAACGGCGCGCTCGGTCGCCAGTATCAGTTCCTCAGCCGCCAGGCGCAGCAGCTGGAAAAGCACACGGGCCTGCGCGTGCACCGGACCAGCAAGAGCTGGTGGCGCTCGCCGGGCTGGATGAACAGCCTGATGTTCAAGCTCACCAATCCGGTGGGCAGCGTGCAGGGCTATATTGATCTGCTGAAAAACCTGCATGACCGCGAGTACGTCAAGGCACACGCCACCCAGGGTGCGTTCCTCGATGACATGGTGGCTTACCCGGGGGGTGTGGTGCAGGACATTATCCAGTTTCTCTGGGTCGACAATGTGCTTGCCGGTGACCGGTTGCCGGAGCCTGACAGCGAGCGCGGCTTTGCTGCGGTGCAGGCAAACCTGTTGCTGGTGACCGGCCGCAATGACCCGATCGTCACCGAGCAATGTTCGCTGCCGATTCTGGGTCTGGTTCGCAGCGAAGATAAAACCCACCTGCGCGTGCCCGGCGGGCACATGGCAATCCTCGGTGGCAGCGGCGCGCCGAAGGCGATCTGGCCACAGGTAGCAGACTGGCTGGAGGCTCGCTCCTCGTAGGAGCCGTCGATCGACGGCGAAAGGCTTTCGCGGCTGATCAGCCGCTCCTACGGAGAGGGGTGGTGGAATGTGATGCAGGAGCCGTCGATCGACGGCGAAGGGGTGGTTGCAGTAATTTCCGGCTGCCCTAGACTCCCGGTATGGATAAAAAACGCCTGCTTATCGTTGCTCATGCGCCTTCGGACAATACCCGCACATTGGCGGAGGCTGCGTTGCGCGGCGCCCGCCATCCGGACCTGACCGCTGTCGAGGCGATCTGGAAGCCACCGCTGGAAACACAGCCGGAAGATGTTTTAGCCGCCGCCGCCATTCTGCTTGGCACCACCGAAAACCTGGCCTATATGGCCGGCGCCATGAAGGATTTTTTTGACCGCTGTTACTACCCGGTGCTGGAGAAAAAGCAGGGCCTGCCTTGTGCGGTTTATATCCGAGCCGGCCATGATGGCACCGGCACAAAAAAGGCGCTGGAAACCATTCTTACCGGGCTGCGCTGGAAGCTGGTGCAGGACATCCTGATCTGCCGTGGCGACTGGCAGGATGCCTTTGCCGACCAGTGTGAAGAACTTGGCCTGACCCTCGCCGCTGGCCTCGACGCCGGCATCTACTAGTCTCTCGTAGGAGCGGCTGATCAGCCGCGAAAAGATTTCGCCGGCGATCGACGGCTCCTGCGGTGATGGCCAGCTCTATCATTATCAATAGTCAATGTCAGCCCCGGTAAAAGGGGCTGGCATCCGTTTCAGGGGTGGCGGGAAAACACCTCGGTCTTGCCGTCGTCGTCAAAACTGATCACTTCATAGGGATCCACCCGGTTGCCCATCTCCATGCCCGGTGATCCTGCCGGCATACCCGGTACGCTCAGACCGCGGACAAACGGGCGCTCTTTTAGCAGCCGCTCGATGTCTTCCGCCGGCACATGCCCTTCGATCACGTAACCGTCGACCATGGCCGTGTGACAGGAGGCCAGCTTGTCCGGAACCGACAGGCGATGCTTGATCATGGCGACGTCGTGTCGGGCATGGCTGCGCACTGGAAAGCCGTATTGCTCCAGATGGTTGATCCATTTCGTGCAGCAGCCACAGCTGGGGCTGTGCCATACGGTGATTTCGGCAAGTGGCTCCTTCGCCAATGCAGGCGTTGCCGAAAACATCAGAGCCGGGGACAGCAGTGTCGAGATCAGTGCCATCAGCAATGGCGACTGGCGGATCAGTTTGGCGATGTTACTGCGCATGATGATGCTCCTTGTTCAGTGATGATCGTGCGGGTTCTGTCGTGATGGTGTCGGCAAGGTCTCGCTGCGACTGCTGACCGGTGTGCCGCGCCGGGCCGGGCTGCCGTAATCCGGATTGCTGCTGATCCGGCGTGCCAGCGTGCCAGCGGGGTGCTGATACCAGCCCGGATCACGGAAATCACCGGGAGCGATATCGTCACGGGTTTTCACCAGCGTAAACATGCCGCCCATTTCGATATTTCCGAACGGGCCCTTGCCCATCATCATCGGCAGGGTATTGTCCGGCCCGCGCATATGACCGCTGTCAGTGTGTTCCTGATGCTCGCCCATGCCGAACTGGCCCATGGCCATGTAACCGGGCAACAGCTTGCGGATTTCCGCGTCAATGCCGGACTGGTCGACACCCAGGGTATTGGGAATGTCATGACCCATGGCATTCATGGTGTGATGTGACATATGGCAATGAAACGCCCAGTCGCCGGGCACGGCAATAAATTCAATATCGCGGGCCTGACCAACACCAACAATTTCGGTAACTTCGCTGCGCCACTGACTTTTCGGCCAGCGGCCGCCGTCACTGCCGGTGACATGAAACTGCACGCCATGCAGATGGATGGGATGATTCCACATCGACAGGTTGCCGATACGAATACGCACCCGCTCGCCGGTTTTTGCCACCAGTGAATCAATCGCCGGAAACACTTTCGAGTTCATGGTCCACAGATCGAACTCCTGCATCACTGCAGGGTCCGGCCGTGACGTCCCGGGATGCATGGCCCAGTTGTGCAGCAAAATAGCGTAGTCACGATCCACAGGTGTAGCCTCGCCACCTTTCGGATGGATAATAAACATCCCCATCATGCCCATCGCCAGTTGCACCATTTCATCCGCATGCGGGTGATACATGTGGGTGCCATGCTGCTGCAAGGTGAATTCATACACGAAGGTTTCGCCCGGCTGAATGGCCGGCTGGGTCACGCCGGACACACCGTCCATGCCGGCTGGCAGAATCAGCCCGTGCCAGTGAATGCTGGTGTGTTCCGGCAAGCGGTTGGTGACGTAAATGCGCACCCGGTCACCTTCCACCGCTTCCAGTGTTGGCCCCGGTGTGGTGCCATTGTAACCCCAGCATTTTGCTTTAGAGCCCGGCGCGAACTCGTGCTCGACTTCCTCGGCCACCAGATGAAACTCTTTCACACCATCCACCATCTTGTGCGGCAGGGTCCAGCCGTTCGGGGTGTGTACCGGCATGTAACCCTGGCCGGTACGTTTGCCAGCAGTGGCTTCGCCGCTGTTGTTATGGACATGGCCGGATTCAGCCAATGCTTTGGTAATGGCCGCAGCGGGAAGCATCGCGCCGGCGGCGAACAGAAAGTCTCTGCGGTTCATCAGTGATGTCCTCTGTGCGGATCGTCCTGCGCCGGCGTGGTCACGGGAGCGGGAGATGAGTGGTTCTGATGGGAATCAGCGGGCATGGTCGACGAGGTCACGGGTGTGATGTCGGCAAGGTCCAGCGTGCCGTCGCTGCTTCGCGTTGTCGCCCGGCCAAGCAATCGGGCCAGTTCGACCTCGTGCTGCCAGTACTCAGCCAGCGCGTCCACCTGATCGATCCAGCCGTGCAATTCCTCGGCCTTGCTTTCCAGCAGATCAAACACCCCATCGAGCATAAAGTTGACCCGCTTCTGCCTTGCATCCACCTCGGCCGCCAGCGCCGGCAGCAGTCGCTGCTGGCGGCTGTCGATGGCAGCTTTCAGTTGTTGCAGATCGGCAAGCTGGCGCCGAATCTGCAGCGGCAGTTGCTGACGCAGCTCTGCTTCTTCGGCTTCCAGCAGTTCCTGTTCTGCAGCGAGCGCCTGCAGGGTGCCGCGGCTGCGATGCCAGAGCGGCAAACGAAAGCCCAGCGTCGGACCGGTGGCACGCTCGTCGCCACTGCGTTCGTGCTCGACACCGACTTCGGCATCGTCGAGCCAGCGTTGCCGTTTCTCGCCACCGAGTTGCTGTTGCAGGCGGGTTTTGCGCTGGCTGACTTGCAGCAAGGCCGGATGATTCTGCAGCGCGTCGGCGATAAGGCGGTCCGTGTCGGCATCATCATTAACGGGCAAGGGCAGGGCGGCACTGACCTGCCAGTCGTCATGCGCCAGCGCCAGCTGCAATGCCAGTTCGTTACGCGCCTGATCGCGATCGCGCCGGGCCTGCAGCAGTGCGAGTTCCGCCTCTGCCCCGCGCCGTGCCAGCTGTGCCTGTTTCAGCGGGGTGATATTCCCGGCAGCAGCAAAGCGCTGGCCAAGCTGGTCGGCCCACAAGGCGGTGTTACTGGCCCAGCGCTGCAGCTGCAATCGTTGCTCCGCCGCTGCCAGTGCGT
Organism: Alcanivoracaceae bacterium; assembly: GCA_040235405.1. Lineage (GTDB taxonomy): Bacteria > Pseudomonadota > Gammaproteobacteria > Pseudomonadales > Alcanivoracaceae > PGZG01. The sequence continues at coordinate 195 of JBECKT010000145.1, read as the reverse complement.
GCCAGGCCGCTTCGGTTTCCAGCGCCAGCGACTGCAATGATTCGGCCAGCGTCAGCACCGCCAGTTCGTATTCCGCTTCGGCCATGCGCCGTCGCGCCGGGCGCAACATTACCCCGGCCAGACTCTGACTGAGGCCGACACTGAAATCGGTGCCGCCACCACTGACATCCAGCCACGATAGCGACAGGGTTGGAT
>JBECKT010000093.1:0-24188 GCA_040235405.1 Alcanivoracaceae bacterium | reverse complement strand
CTTAAAATCCCTTGTCCTTCGGGACGTGCCGGTTCAAGTCCGGCCCCGGGCACCAGTTAAAACAGAGGGTTACCAGCCTCGGCGTCAAGCACCCTGTCAGCCTGAATTTTGTGTCTGTGGGCACCTGTTGTGCGTGCGTATCCGGCTGGACGGGTGGCTGTACTGCGACGTATTAGCCGTGCAAAAAAAGCGGTGTAGAAATGCGAGCTTAGCGCATGGCTGCTGGGATCAGAGGGTTAGCGACCGATGACTGGAACAGCGAGCGACAAATATGGCGTCAAGCCATTCGATATTGCCGAACACCTCGATAGTGAGGAGGTGATTGCGGAATACCTGACGTCTATTCTTGCATCCTGGCGATCAGGATGAGCTGCTTGACGCGATCAGCCAGGTGCAGAGGTATGGCGGATCTGGCCCGTGATGCAGGGCTGGGCCGTGAAAGTCTGTACAAGGCACTGAAGCCCGGCGTGCAGCCACGGTTCCATACCGTGGTGAAAGTACTTCATGCTCTGGGCGTGGACCTGCGGGCTGTGCCAGCAGCGAAAGCACACTGATCTGAAAACAGCCCTTGGTAATGTATGTTATTTATTTTTTCTGGCGCGGCGCCACCGGCACCATAATGTGGGCGTAGGGAGTGTCCTTCCACATGACATAGGGGCCACCGGAATTCGGATCATTGGAGATGCCTTCGAGCATGGCCTTGTCGGGCACTAGGATCATCAGATGCGGCCCTTCTTCCACCCACGGTTCGCCCGCATCACGACTGGTGTCGTAGGGGTCATCGTTATTGGTGGGTATATCTCCCTTGAGCATATAGGAAATGCCAATCTTGTCGGTCTTGAACGGCTGTTTGTTGGCGAGTGCCTGCATCAGCTTCATCCACACAGCGTCGTTGCACATCGGAATCCTGTCGCCGGGCATCACCGAGGGCATGCAGGTCCAGCCGTTATTGCCGGCACGCAAGGTGGTGCCATCGGTGTCCATGATCATGGCCCGGGCACTGACGGTGTCTGGTGCGGCAGACATGGCGCGCTGGATTTTGGCGGCGCCGGATTCCTGCGCGAAGGCAGATGCAGTGAGCAGGCAAGCGGTAAGAGACAAGACAGCGGCAAAATAGCGTGGGGTCAACATGGGACTCTCCTTGATTACAGGTGAACAGGCAGCAATCCGTATGCCCATGACACGGTAAAAGCATTGTCTTGACGTGTCGGCTTTCCGAGTATATCCAGGCGCCGAATATTGTGCCTATCAGGAGAAGGCGTGAGGGGCTGGCTAGGCGGCTTGAAGGCCCCGCTGGTCAACATCGCTGGTGGTTATATATTTGAAATACAATGGAATTTTTATGGTTTCCGAGATTCATTGGAATAGGGCCTTTCGGAAATTGAGCTGAATGATGCTGTTGCGCGAATGATGCTGATATCGTTGGTCTGACGATCGAGACTGCTGACGTGGTTGTTTGCGGTACTGGCAACGTGGGCGGGCAGGCTGGCTTGAATGTTTGCGGCGAATGGTACGGATTGACATTTGGTTGTTCGACCAATTACAGTATTGGCGTCCTGACTCGCTAGAGCCTCTTCCCGGGTCCTAATTCATTATGGAGAGACTTATGAATACGATATCCATCCAGCCTCGAAAGGTTGTTTTTGATGTTGCGTCTGTTCCCCGCCACTGGAACGGTGGTGATCCGGTTCTTACCCGCTTTTTTGATGCGCTTTCGGTGCATTTCCCCGAGGGTGAGAGATTTTTTATCCAGTCGGTTCGTAACTTCCAGGATCAGGTAACCGATCAGCGTTTGCGTGACGATATTCGTCATTTTATCCGTCAGGAAGGTCAGCACGGCATAGTGCATGACAGCTTTAATCAGGTGATGGCGGGGCAGGGCGTTGATGTCGACAAGACTACGGCTAACCTGCGACGTTTTATTCGTACCACGCAGAAATATCTTCCGCAAAAATATCAGCTGGCGATGACGGCCGCCTTTGAGCATTTCACCGCGACTCTGGGTGAAGCCATGCTCCAGGAAGAGACTGATATGTTTCGGGATGCAGATCCGGTAATGCGTGCCTTGTTCCTGTGGCATGGCGTGGAGGAAGTGGAACACAAGGCGGTGGCTTACGATCTGTATCAGACTGTGGCAGGCGGTGGCTATGTAACGCGTGTATCGGCTCTGATAATCGGTACCTTGATGATTCATCTGGTAGTGGCGCCAGTATTCTGGAACATGCTGAAGCTCGATGGCGTGACTCGCCAACCCGGAGTGATACTGCGTGGCCTGAATCGCCTTTATGGTCGTAAAGGCATTCTGGTCCGCATGATGCCGGAGTTTCTTGACTGGTTCCGCCCCGGGTTTCACCCGTGGGATACCGGAATGCCCGAGAAAGTGGCTGCCTGGCTTGACGAGTATGGCCGTCATGGCGATCCGATGCAGGCATCGGCTGCTGTTTACGGCGCTGAGCATCTGGGGGAAGCGGCTTGATACAGGAGGCCCACGCAGCGAAGTCTGACTTCAGTAGTGCTGCGTCGGTCAGCCAGCACTGCCACAGACCAGGTGTCCATTGCGGCAGTTCAGCGATACGCGATCTTCTGGAGTTTCACGGTCTCCGGATGACCGAGGCGTTTTGCTTCGGTCTGGGTGCCGGGTTGGGTGTCACCTATGTGGAGATTCCCGACTCGGCCACACCGTTCATCGTTCACGTGCGCTCGATGGGCTTTGAAGAAAAAGTCTTTCACACTCTGGATGTGCCGTTTGCGTGGTCAAGCTATCCGGACAAGGATGCGGCAACAAAAGACTTGTATCAGGCATTGAGTGACGGCGTGCCCGCCTTGCTGCTCACCGACATTTACCACTTGCCTTATTTCGGCAGTAGCACTCATTTTCCGGGCCATGCGATTGTTGCGTGGCAGCGGGATGAAGCGCGTGACGAGGTGTTGGTAAGTGATACCGAGCGTCCCGCGTTGATCCCCGTGCCGGCAACCAATCTTGCTGATGCACGGTTTTCAACCTCGCCCCCCTTTATTCATTACGGCAATATGTTTGCCCCGCGATCGTTGCAGTTGGCAATCAGCGCGGAGCGGGTGAGAGATGCCATTGTGGATAATGCGAAGGCGTTGGCAAATGGCGGCCCGCATAGCGGCCTGGCCGCGCTGGATACCTGGATCGCAGCGTTGCCCGAGTGGCAGGCACACGACAACTGGCGCTGGTTGTTGCGCTTTGCTTATCAGGTGATCGAAAAGCGTGGTACCGGCGGTGGTGGTTTCAGGACAATGTATGCCGAGTTTTTACGCGAAGCCGGTGAGATGCTGCCGGCCGTGCGGGCAGCGAAACTGGTAGAGATGATGCAGCGTTCAGCTGCGGCCTGGACCGGTCTGGCAGCGTTACTCAAGATGGCGTCGGAGTCGGATGTGTTCCCGGTTCGCGAAATTGAGGGGGCTATTCGTCATGTCAGGACGCTGGAGTCGCAGTATGTTCATCAGGTAACAAGTAAAGTTTAACGCGCATGCTTCAGTTGGCCGCCAGGTTGGTGGTCTGGGCTATTGGTATTTTGTATTTAATGAGGGGGGGAGATGACAGCCCAGTCTGAGGCCGCAAACCGCTACTTGACCATGGCAAAAACGTTTTTCGGTACCTCGCATCCGTTATTCAACGCGTTCGGAATTGAGATTGATGAGATTGGCAAGGGTCGCGCCGTAATGAGGATGCCATCTAATGTAGCGCTATCTGATCGTAACGGCGGGCTGCATCGTGGTGTTGTCGTGACCTTGCTCGATACCAATTGTGGTCTTGCCATATTTTCTCGCCTTGGGGATATGCGACCGATTGCGACGATTGACCTGCGCGTGGATTTTATCAGGGAAGCGCCACCAGGTGAGGCTGTGCGCGCCGAAGTGGAGTGCTATGCGGTACAAGGTGATATCGCCTATGTAAAGGGAAAGGCGGTTGTTTGTTCAGATGATTCGCTGTTGGCTTCAGTATCGGGATCTTTCGCCGTCGGGACACTCGGTCCGGCGTTTGATTCGACTGTGACAAAAGGAGCTGAATAAGTGACCGTATCCGAAACCGAGCCACTGGCAACCTACTGTGCCGGGTTGAGTGAACTGCAGAAACAAGTTCTTGATGACACACCCTATGTGCATTTTCTTGGTCTGAAAGTAAGTCGCGAAGATGACGGCACTACCTGCTATCAGTTGTGTTTCCGCGAAGAGCATATCGGCAACCCGCTGCTGCGTACTTTTCATGGCGGCATTCTTGCCAGTTTTGGCGAAATTGTCGCCTCCTTGCATGTGGTGGAAGATGCCGGGATGCAGCGGCAGCCATTGTGTACCAGCCTGACGTTTGATTATCTGCGGCCGGCCTTTGCCGGAACGATTCGTGCTGTGCCGCGGATCGTGCGTGCAGGCCGGCGCTTTATTATCGTTTCTGTTGATATTTTTCTGGATAAGAGTCATGTCTCGACGGGGCGTTTTATCTACGCACGCTGAGGACGTTTGATTTATCTGACATCTTCAGGTTACCAAGGAGGTTGCTATGTTTATTTCCCAGACGCTGCGTCGGGCGGTCCAGTTGAACCCGAACGGTGTGGCCACAATCTACGCGAACAGGAAGCAAAGCTGGCGTGAGTTTGAGAATCGGGTGGCTCGTCTGGCCGCCGGGGTTCGCTCATTGAAGGTTGCTGACGGGGATCGTGTGGCAATTCTTTCACTCAATAGCGATCGCTATCTGGAATATTTCTATGCCATCCCATGGGCCGGGATGGCGCTTAATCCCATTAATATCCGGCTGGCACCGCCGGAGATTGCCTATGCGCTGAATGATTCCCGGTCATCGGTGCTGTTCGTGGATGACGCATTCAGTGCCATGCTCCCGGTCCTGCGCCCATTGCTGCAAAGCGTCAGTCATGTGGTGTTCATGGGTGAAGGTGACTTGCCAGAGGGGTGTGTTGCCTATGAGTCGCTGATCGACCAGCACAAACCCCTGGCCGACCGGAGCGAAGGTGGTGCACAGCTTGCCGGCCTGTTTTATACCGGCGGCACGACGGGTCGATCAAAGGGCGTGATGCTGAGCCACGATAATCTTGTGTTCAATGCCCTGAACGTTGTTCCGGAAATGGGCTACGGAATTGACTCCATCTATATGCATGCAGCGCCGATGTTTCATCTGGCCGACATGGCAAGTACTTTTGCCGTGACCCTGGCTGGTGGCTCCCACGGTATTGTGCCGCGTTTCGATGTGGCTGATGTGCTGTCGTTCATGGAGCGTGAAAAAATCACCCATACATTGCTCGTGCCAACCATGATCAACCTGCTGGTGTCTTCCGGCAAGATCAAGGATTTTGATGTCAGCAGTGTCAAGCGAATGCTGTACGGTGCCTCGCCGATGCCTGAAGCGGTGTTGATCAGTGCCATGGAGCAGATGCCGGATGCTCTGTTTGCCCAGGGGTACGGGCAGACGGAGGCGTCGCCGATTATTACCGCGCTGGCGCCGGAGTTTCATGTTGTGGGCGGGGCCAAGCTACGCAGCGCTGGCAGAGCAGCGCTGGGGGTCGAGGTTGCCATTATGGACAAGGATGATGTGGAGCTACCGCGTGGCGAGGTCGGCGAGATATGCGCCAGAGGCGAGAACGTGATGCTGGGCTACTGGGGCATGGAACAGGCCTCTGCCGAGACGTTGCGCAGTGGCTGGTTGCATACCGGTGATCTCGGTTATATGGATGAAGACGGGTTTGTCTTTATCGTTGATCGCGCCAAGGACATGATTATCAGTGGCGGTGAAAATATTTTCTCGGTCGAGGTAGAGGGTGCGATCTACAGCCATCCTTCGGTGCAGGAATGCGCGGTTGTGGGAATTCCCCACGACGAGTGGGGCGAGATGGTTCATGCGATTGTCGTGCTCAGGGAAGGGCATGGTCTCAATGAAGGCGAGCTTTTGGCCCATTGCCGTGCGCTGATTGCCGGGTACAAGCTGCCGCGCAGCATTGAGTTTCGTAGCGAGCCACTGCCGGTAAGTGGTGCGGGCAAGATTCTCAAGAACGAACTGAGAAAGCCTTATTGGGAAAGCAAAGACCGGGGAGTCAACTGAATGACAATTGAAAACAGCGACCGATGGCCTGCAAGAGGTAATAAGCCGTGAATCTGGAGTTCACTCAAGAAGAACTGGAGTTTCAGCAATCCATTCGTGACTGGATGCAGGCGAATGTGCCGGACGATATCAAGCGCTGCTCGGCGGTTGGTGAGATGACCGGCAAGGAACTGCAGCAAAAGTGGGAGCGTTTGCTCGGTGAGCAGGGCTGGCTGGCACTGACGTGGCCGAAACAGTATGGCGGCCCGGGCTGGACGGCTACGCAACGTTATATTTTCGATCTTGAGCGAGCCATGGCGGGCGCGCCCCCGACCAGCCCGTTCGGGGTGGCGATGGTAGGGCCAGTGCTCTATACCTTTGGCTCCCAGGAGCAAAAGGATCGCTGGTTGCCGGGTATCGTCAGCGGTGGAACGCTCTGGTGTCAGGGTTACTCCGAACCCAATGCCGGTTCGGATCTTGCGTCTCTCAAGACGCGTGCCGAGCGCAAGGAAGACCATTACCTGGTGAATGGCCAGAAGATCTGGACGACCCAGGCCCACTGGGCGGACATGATGTTCTGTCTGGTCAGAACCGACTCGACGGTCAAACAGCAGAAGGGGATTTCTTTCCTGCTGATCGATATGAAGACACCTGGCATCGAGGTGCGGCCGATCTACTCGATTGATGGCCACCATCACCTTAACGAGGTTTATTTCACCGATGTGCGGGTGCCGCTGGAAAATCTGGTGGGCCAGGAAGGCATGGGCTGGACTATTGCCAAGTTCCTGCTGACGCATGAGCGCACCACCATCGCCGGCGTGGCGGATAGTCATCACGAGATATCACGACTGAAGAAAGCTGTGGCTGAAGCGCCGGGTTTTCTGGATAGAAGCCAGGCGCGGCAACGTATTGCCGAACTTGAAATCGAGTTAATGGCGCTGGAATACACGAACTTCCGTACTGTTGCCGCGACTGATGAGGGCAAGCCCTTCGGGCCTGAATCCTCCGGGTTGAAAATCAAGGGCACCGAGCTTCAACAAAAAGTGTCGCAGGCCATGGTGGAGCTCGGCGGCATGATGTCGTTAACCTGGGATAACCCGGAAACAGTTGGTAGTGATATTTTCAATCGCGCCACCCGACGTTACAACTTTCTGCGGGCCTGCACCATTTACGGTGGATCCAACGAGATCCAGAAAAATGTGCTGGCAAAAATGCTGCTTGGTCTTTGAGGCGAGACGATGGAATTTAACCTCCCGGAAAACACCACCCTTATCGCGGATACCGCTCGCCGGTATCTTAAAGATAACTACAGCTTTGAAATTTACAGGCAGCACCTGGAGCAACAGAATCATGTCGACGCGTCACGCTGGTCGGCCATGCAGGAGCTGGGCTGGTTCGGTCTGCCATTTGCCGAATCCAGCGGCGGGTTCGATGGCACGCTCCTTGATGTGGCGATGGTTGTCAGGGAGTTGGGTGCCGCGTTATGTCTGGATCCCTACGTTGATACGGTGGTAGCGCCTGGCAAGTTGCTGGAATATATCGGCTCCGATGCGACCCTGGCCATGTTGAGCGACGTCATTGACGGCAGGGCCAAACTGGCCTGTGCGCTGTATGATTATCATGCCGGTTATCAGGTGTTAACGCCTTCCATGAAGCTTAATGGCAAACGCCTGTCCGGTCAGAAAAACTTTGTTCCGGATGGCGGGTTCGCCGATACCTTGCTGACAACAGCGCTTGCTGATGGCGAACTGGTGGTGCTTGCTGTGCCGGTTGCTGCTTGCGAGACGACTCGTCATCGGGCGCTGGATGGTGGCCGCATTGCTAACGTGCTGTTTGATGAGGTCGAGATCACAGACGGGATGATACTTGCCCGTGGCAAGAAGGCCGAGCAGGCGCTGAGCATGCTGCTGGCTTATCTGCAGGCGCTCGACTGTGCACGCATGTATGGTGCCGCTGGCGCCCTGTACCAGCGCACTTTGGAATATGCCAAAACGCGAAAGCAGTTCGGCGTGGCCATCGGTAGCTTTCAGATTATTCAGCACTACCTGGTAGATATGTTTATCGATCTCCAGCAGCTTGAGTCAATGCTGTTGATGGTGGCTGTCAAGGCGGAATCCGAAGATGCCTCCCGACGTGAACGCGCCAGTACCGCTGCGAAAGCCTATTATGCGGATAAGGCGGTACGCATCGCGCAGCAGGCGATCCAGATTCATGGCGGGGTTGGTGTTACCGAAGAGCTTGATATCGGTCATTACTTCCGTCTGGTCACTCACTGCTCGTTGACCCACGGTGACCGCGCCCATCACATAAAGCGCTTTGCCGGGCTTGACGAGGTGCATCCGGGTGAATAATCAAGAGTTTGATTTCATCATCGTCGGAGCTGGTTCGGCCGGCTGTGTATTGGCAAACAGGCTTAGTGAAGGTGGCCGTTATACAGTTTGCGTGATTGAAGCGGGGCCCCATGATAACAGTGGCTTTGTCAATATTCCGTTCGGTCTGATCGGGCTGATCAAAGAGGGCAAGCGCAACTGGGGCTATAACACGGCCCCCCAAAAAGCCCTGGGTGATCGGCGACTTTACTGGCCAAGAGGGAAAACCCTCGGTGGTAGCAGTTCGATCAATGCCATGGTGTATATCCGCGGGCAATATCAGGATTACGATAGCTGGAAAGATGCCGGGGCAACAGGATGGGACTGGCAGTCTGTGCGGCCGATATTCATTGCCCATGAAAACAACGAGCAGTATCCGGCGGATGCCTGGCATGGTCGGGGCGGGCCACTGAACGTTACCCGAGTGCAGGACCCCAACCCGTTGACCGAGATCTTCATGCGTGCCGGTCAGGAGCTTGGTGAGCAGCGTAACGATGATTTCAATGGTGAGAATCAACGCGGGTTTGGTCGTTTTCAGGTAACCCAGAAGCAAGGGCGGCGCTGGAGTGCGGCGCGGGCGTTTCTCGACCCTGCGAGGGGCCGGGAAAATCTCTGCATCATGACTGATGCGCTGGTGTCCCGGATTGTGCTTGGTGGTGGCCGGGCTCAGGGAGTCGAGTACATTGATCAGCAGGGAGTGTCTCGTGTGTTGACGGCTAATCGCGAAGTGATTCTTTGCGGCGGCGCGATCAACTCACCCCAGTTGCTGATGCTTTCCGGTATCGGCGACCGTGATCACCTGAAAAGTGTCGGCGTTGATTGCCATGTCCATCTTCCGGAGGTGGGTCGCAACCTTCAGGATCATCTGGATATGACGGTTTCGATTCATGATCGCAGCCGTCAGGCCATTGGTTTCTCATTATACTTTCTGCCGCGGCTGATCCGTGCCTTTTATGACTACTTTTGCCATCGGCGCGGGCTTCTGGCCAGCAATGCTGCCGAGGCCGGGGCCTTCGTCAATGTCGGAGGAGGTGATCGACCGGACGTTCAGCTGCATTTCCTGCCGACTTTCCTGCGTGATCATGGCAGAGAGCTGACAGGGGGGTTTGGATGTACCATCCATGTGTGTCAGTTGCGGCCGAAGAGCCGGGGGTTTATCCGGTTATCCGATAGTAACCCGCGCAGCGCGCCCGTAATTGACCCATGTTATCTTTCCGACAGTGATGATATTCGGGTATTACGCGAAGGTGTGAAGCTGGCGCGCAAGGTGTTCCATACCAAGGCGTTTGCTTCGATTTTCGGCGGTGATGACCTGCCAGCCAGGGAAGTGGTGACCGATGAGCAGATTGAGGCGGATATACGCCAGCGGGCGGAAACCATCTACCATCCGGTGGGAACCTGTCGTATGGGTGAGGACGAGCAGTCCGTGGTGGACAGTCGGTTGCGAGTCAGGGGAGTGGCCGGATTGCGCGTTGCCGACGCTTCTGTCATGCCGCTGTTGATCAGTGGCAATACTAACGCCCCGTGCATGATGATTGGCGAGAAGGCCGCCGTGTGTGTGCTTGAGGATAATGCCTGAGAGAGATGGCCGGCGGTTCGCGTGAACCGCCGGCATCCGCTATCGACCCACTGCTGTGATCAGGTAATACGATAGATCATTGAACCGTTGGCGATCAGCTTGTCTGAGCCTTTCTCCCGGATCGAGACCTCCGAGAAAATCAGCTCTCGCCCCCGTTTTACTGCATTCGCGGTAGCGATGATGTCCTTGCCCAGCGCCGCCGCAAGGTAATTCACGGTCATGGATACGGTGGCCGCCTTCATGCCGTTCTTTGGATCATGGCCGGACCAGGCCGCCAGAGCGCCGGTCAGATCCAGCAGGCTGCTGATGGCGCCGCCGTGAAAGGCATTGCCGCCACCAGCCAGGTCGCCGCGGTATGGCAGGCAAACAACGGCCCGGTCGGCGACGACCTCGACGACCTCGATACCAAGCAGTTTCTGGAAGGGAACATCGGGAAACATCCGGATAAGCGAGTCAACCAGCGTTTCAGTCATGCGTTATTCCTTGATAGTCGAATATGGAACGACGGCAGATTTATCTCTGCTGGCGATCCCGGGCTGTGCCAAAAACATCAATATACAGGATCAATTCGGCAAAGCCCGGGTTGAACGACAGGTCAGGCCACCCGGTTCTTGTAAACGTCGAACAGGTCGCCGCCTTCTGCAAAAAGCCGCTCACGCCATGTCTGCTCCAGCTGACGGGTGTCGTGATTATCAGGGTGATAGTGCCGCTGGGTGAACTCCGGTAGCCGCGGCAGGATCTTCGATACAAACCCGTTGCGGCCAAACAGCATGTTCAGGCCTTTGGCATTGTCTTTGATGCTGCCAAGCTTGCCATCGCGGGCCAGCATCCATGCCCATGTGACACCGAGCATCGGCAGCAGCACGACAAGCGAGGCCGCGGTGGCTGCAACCCGTTCACTGTACCGGTTCCCGACCAGTTCATAGACGTCATAGGCGACAGACTTGTGCTCGAGTTCCTCCAGCGCATGCCATTGCCATATCTTGATCATTTCAGGGTCGGCCAGACTCTGAAAGTCCTTATCCTCAAGCAGCTGCTCTGCCAGCAGAGCGGTAAAGTGCTCCATGAAGGTGGTGGCTGCGAGCTTGGTGCTCGGCGGGAGCATTTCCAGAACTTTCAGGCCAATTTTAACGAACCGCTCGGGCGTGCGCATGTCGAAGCCGCGCTCGGCAAGCAGTTCGTTCAGGCGATCATGCTCGCGCCCGTGGATGGCCTCCTGGCCCATAAATCCGGAAATCGCAGCACGCTGTGCCTTGTCGGTAACCCGATTCCGGAAGTGGCGCACCGAATCCATGAAATAACGCTCACCCGGCGGGAAAAACCCTGACAGCATGGCGAAGAAAGTGGTTGCCGTGGCATTTCCGGCATAAAAATACTTCGGAATGCTTTGCGGGAAATTGAAATCAATATGACGCGGCGGGATTCCCACCGAGGCACCGTTCAGGCTGTTGTTTGTTTTCGCGACTGCTGTCATTGCGATACTCCCTGATGCATAACTGAAATAATTGGTTAAACTGTGGTTGCCTTTGCGCTGCGACCTTTGTTCATCCGAAACAGCGTTTCAAGAGCACGTTGATACCCGGTAGGCATTAACCGCTGGGTGGTATCCAGCAGTACCGCATCGGCGCCAATCAGTACGCGCCTTTGATTCTTTTTCACTCCCTGCAGAATCGCCTTGGCAGCCTGCTCGGGCGTGGACATGGCGATGCGGTCAAACATCTCGGCAATGTCGTCCTGGCCACCCATGCTCATGTTACCCATTTCGCCCATGCGGCTATTACGGGCAATGTTGGTCTTGACGCCGCCGGGATGGACACAGGTTGCGCTGACGCAGCCGCCCTCAATATCGAGCTCTTCACGCAAAGATTCAGTGAAGCCTCTTACGGCAAATTTGGCCGCATTGTAGGCGGACTGGGTGGGTACACCAATGATGCCGAATATGCTGGAGATGTTAACCACATGACCATCGCCGGATTGCTTCAGGTGCGGAAGAAAAGCCTTGGTGCCATATACCACACCCCAGAAGTTGATATTCATGAGCCATTCAAAATTTTCATAGCTCATGGCCTCTACCGTTTCCCCTAGACCAACGCCAGCATTGTTGATGATCAGGTTCACCTTGCCGTGCTCTTTTACGGTGTCCCCGGCGTACTGATAAACCGCAGCACGATCACCGACATCCACATGATGCACTGTTACCTTCACTGGATATGGCTGGAGCTTGTCCAGAGTTTGCGCCAAACCTTTGTCATTAACGTCGGCAAGAGACAGATGGCAGCCGCTTTTTGCCAGAGCAATGGCGGTGGCCTGACCGATACCCGATCCGGCCCCGGTAATGGCGGCAACTTTTCCGGAAAAATTTTTCATGTTATTTCCTCTTGTTAAAACTGTCGTTCAGGCGCCAAGCAGCGCACCAAGTATTCCCTGCTTTTTTTCCCTGAGGTTTTCGCCTTCGAAATGAAGATAACCATCTTCGAGATTGCCATAGCGCAAGGCAGGGAGGTCCCGAAGGTAATCATCCAGGTTCTGCCAGGGCACCCTGCTTCCCTGGCGTGGCAGTCTGTCGCTGGCTCGCTGGACATAGCCGGAGCGCAGGTTGAGGAAATTCATATCGGTGCCGCAACCCTCCTCATCAGTGGGAGTGACCCGGGTGGCACCAATGTCACGCATATGATTGAGTAAGCGGCAGACGAACTCGCAGGCAATATCGGCTTTCAGAGTCCAGGAGGCATTGGTATAGCCAAACACAAAGGCCATGTTTGGCACTCTTTCCATCATCAGTCCCTTGTACAACAGGGTGTCGGCCACGCTGATTTCACGACCGTCGACACGCAGCGCAGCGCCGCCAAATAACTGAAGATCCAGGCCGGTGGCGGTAATCAGTACATCCGCGTCCAGATGGTCGCCGGACTTGAGTTGAATGCCAGTTGCCGTAATCGTATCGATATGGTCTGTGACCACTGATGCCTTGCCTTCCCGAATAACCTTGAAGAGGTCTCCTTTCGGGACCGCACACATCCGCTCTTCCCAGGGGTTGTAGGTCGGCTGGAAGTGGCGCATGTCAACATTCGGGCCAAGCTGTTTGCGCGCCGCGGCCAGCAAAAGCCTGCGTATTGCTTTCGGCTTGCTGAGAGAAAGCCGGTAAACAGCGCGTTGCAGCATAATATTGCGTGCGCGGGCCATTCGATAGACAACCATTTCCGGCAGAAAGCGGCGCAGGTTTTTGGAGATCAGATCCTCTTCGGGTACGCTGGCAACGTAGGTCGGCGAGCGTTGCAGCATCACTACATGGGCGGCCTTGTCTGTCATCGCCGGCACCAGCGTCACCGCAGTGGCGCCACTGCCAATCACAACCACGCGCTTGCCGCTGTAATCATAGTTTTCGGGCCAGTGCTGTGGATGAATCAGCTTGCCTTTGAATTTGTCCAGGCCGGGAATGTCCGGGGTATAACCGGCGTCGTATTTATAGTATCCGGTGCAGTTAAAGACGAAGCCGGCGCTAAAGGTTTCTTCCTTGCCTGTTTTTTCATTAACAGCGGTAACGGTCCAGTGGTTCTTTTTGCTGTCCCACTCCTCTGAGAGAACTTTCAATCCGAAATGAATATGTCGTTTGACGTCGTAGTCACGTGCGGTGTCTTCAATATAGGTCCGGATGGACGGGCCGTCCGCAAGCATTTTGGTTTGCGTCCAGGGGCGGAAATTGTAGCCGAGCGTGAACATATCCGAGTCTGATCGAATGCCGGGATAACGGAACAGGTCCCAGGTTCCACCGATTCTTTCGCGCCGCTCGATAATGCCGAAACGCAAGTTCGGGCACTTTTTCTGCAGGTGGCAGGCGGCACCGATTCCGGACAGGCCGGCGCCGATGATCAGTACATCCAGATGGCGATGCTTCATGTTGATGCTCCGAGGTCTAAAGTTGAGGAGGCGTGTCGGCTGGGTGCAGGGTTCTCGGACCCTTGCAGAAAGCCCAGTACGGCCTCGGTGAAGATTGTGTTTCTGTCTCCGGCTACCATATGGCCGGCCTGGTTCAGCACGACATAGTGCGCATCGGGAACCATATCGAGCAGCTCGCGAGCCCCCTCGTCACTGAGCACGTCACTCTGGAACCCGCGAATCAGTAGTACTGGCATGGAAAGCTTCCGGGCTGCACGCTCCAGCCTGGCCTTCTCGAACATGCCGTCGTTGCTGTCCGTGGGTATGCGGGCGTGGTCCAGAAAAGCAGGGTCCCAGTGCCAGTAAAGTCGGCCGTCATCCTGCTGGCGCAAATTCTTGCGCAATCCTGACAGGTCGCGCGGAGGAGGGCGGTGAGGATTGTAGCCGGCGATAGCATCGCGCACCTGTTCGAGGCTGTCGAAGCCGTCCCGGTGGCGGCCCATGAATTCGATGATGCGGCGCACGCCTTGTTGCTCCAGTCGTGGCGCCACGTCTACCAGCACCAGTGCGGAACAGGACAGCGAAGCATCCTCGCCAAGTGCCAGCATGGCGGTCAGGCCGCCCATGGAAGCACCGACAATGATTGGCGCCGCAGGTAGCGAGCGAATGACAGCGCTGAGGTCCGCGACCAGGCTTTCGGTGCTGTAATCACCTTGCGCACACCAGTCGCTTTCGCCGTGCCCCCGGGCATCCAGAGTGATGGCACAGTAGCCCGCCCCGGCAAGCGTACGGGCCGTATCGGCCCAGGCATGGCGCGTCTGGCCTCCGCCGTGAAGCAGCAGCACGACAGGGGCCGTGAGCTCGCCGAATCGGCTGGCCCGGAGCGCCAGACCATTGGCGCCGGCAAATTGCGTCGGCACCGCTGACGAAGTGGGCCAGTCCTTTTGCCCGGATGAGCCCTCGGGCCTGATGTTACTGGACTTCATGGTCACCTCTTTCTGGTTAAGCAATAGATTCTCTGCTTAAAACAACAGATTGTGAATTGGTCGCACAACCAAATGATAGTGCAAGGCAGGGGTGGCTGGCAAAGCGTTTTTGCGCTCAGGCGAATCAGACAGTTACTTTGACCCCTTCTGCCGGAAGCGTACCGCGAGGTGCCGGGTGCCGGTTTTGGCAGTCTCCGGTAAAAAAAGGCCCCGTAACGGGGCCAAATGACGTGTGCCGCGAGTGGCACAACGAGGAGGCTGCATCTGCGTCAGAAGTTCTTGACCGGCAGAAAGGTTAAAGTCAGATCGGCAGCAAGGGCAGGGACTTCCAGTTCCACGCTTCCGAGGCCGAGACCAAACAAGTCGATGTTGGCCGGAATCAGCAGCGGGTCCGGGTTGCGGACCTTGAGGATCAGCCGGCCATCGTCGACAAAGCGCAGGGGGCCCTCAAGCACTACGTCACGCACCCGCTTGCTACGAATATCGTGACCAAGCTCGATAATCAGTCGCGGTTCCAGCTCGGGTGCATCCACCAGAATGTCAATGGTGGCATTGAACCAGGGACCGTCCGGCGTGTCGGAGATGAATCCGGTGATAAAGGGCTCATCTTCCCCTTGGGCCACCAGTCTGAGCACCAGTGGCCCCGTGTCCAGACCGATGGTGATCAGGAACAGGGCGCGAGCCTCGAGAAAAGCGCTGGTGGTGCTGATGGTGGTCGGGTAGATGTTGGCGCGTATCGCCCCGGTCGCGAAGTTGTCTGTGGCCGGGTTGCCGTCAATCAGGCGCCGATTTACCTCGACGTCGGGATCGAAGGTGCGTGGGCCGGCCGCCAGCGCGCCACTGCTGAGAAAGGCGAAGCGCTTTTCCGGGCAGTCCTGGCCGAGGGAACAGCCGAGATTGGCATCCGTGATAACGCCGCCGAAGCTCTTGAGCTCCAGTCGCAGATGATTGGGCGGGGCGTCGATGCTGCTGTCCGGGAGGACCACGGCGCCTTGTTCTTCTGCATCAAGCACCATGTTGGCATTGACATCCACCACAGGCAGAACCCGCAACCCGACTAATGTATAGCGTTCGTCCTCGCCGGCCGCGACAAAGTAATTCACCATATCGGGACCGCCCTCGCGCGGGGCCGGAGCGGATGCACTGGTTTGCGAGATTTGCCGGGTTTGTAGCGGTGCTCCATCCGGTGCACAGATGGCATTGACACCACAATTGGCGCTGGTCGGTACGGATCTCAGCGTGTATCGATAGAGTTCACCGACCTGCCACGGGGTATCCGGGAAGAACTGGACCCGTTGGGGCAGGATATCCAGCCGACCGGGCTCGAGGACCCAGCTGTTATCCGGGGCGCGGCGTTCCACAAAGAAGGTGGCGTCGTTGATCGTTGCCGGATCGATGCTGCGGTTGAATGTCACCCTGACCGGATAGTCCTTGTACAGACTGTCCACATGGAACAGGGGGTCGCTGCCCTTGCCGCCGACACAGCGACCGTTGCGCCAGGCAGACCGTGGCCCGGTGAGTACGGCGCCGGTGAGTGCACAGGAAAAGCCGGGGAACACGGCGGCGACTGGCGAGCGCAGGTTGGCGGCGCTGCCGCCGGGAAGGAACAGGTCATCAAGGCGCAGCGCCAGTGTTTGATCCTGGTTCAACGGGTTGCCCTGAGTGTCGCGCAGCAAGCTGGTCAGGACAATCTCGATATCGGTATTGTGCTGCAGATTGCTGCCATCAATGACCACCGTGGCGCCGTCGTGGCGCATCGGGGCGAGCTCTCTGGCTACCAGATTGCCGTCGGCAAAAATCTGGATGGCACCGTCAAGGAACACGGAGGCTGCGTCCAGCGGTTTGTTGAAATTCAGGATAACCGGGTCGCCGGGGCGGGCATTGGGCTGGAAGTCTTCGCCGGGTGACCAGGATTGCAGCTCAAGCGGACGCGCATCGGTTGGCGGTACCGGCGCATTGCGCTGGTCGGCATAGGCTTCCAGACGGAAAGACAGCAGGCCGCTGGCGCGTTCCAGGCCGAGAATCTCCGGCTCGACCACGCTGACGGCATCCATTACCAGTACGCCATCTTCCACTATCGCAAGGCCTACCACCTGAATATTCAGCAGATTCTGGCTCAGCGCTGCGTTGGCGATGGTGCCCCCTGCGGTCATGGCTGCATCCATGTTGAGCAGGGCATAGCGTGGGGCGTCCTGTGCCTTGCTGAACGGGTTGGCGATCAGGTAGCCGTTGGCGTCGCTCAGCAGTGTGATCAGCACTTCACCGGTTTCGATGCCAGAGGTAATTTCGCCGAGAATATTGACGGCCACCGGGCTGCCGCGTAGCACCGAGCCTGCGGGCACCCGCAGTGGTACTGCATCGGGAAAATCGGGAACGAAAGCCAGATCTGCCGCCAGATCGCCCTCAAGTCTGGTAAAAGATTCGTTACCCAATACAAAGGTTTCTACCGGCACCTCATTGACACTTTGCCCGGTGAGCCTTGAGGTAAGCTCCGGCTGTTGTTCACCAAGCGTTCCGACCTTGAGTACCGCCGTTTCACGAGGTAGCGTTGCCACCGGTGTGAAGGAGCGTTCGAGCAGGGGGAGCTCTTCATCCTCCCGGCTGCGCAGACCGGACAGGATCAGGGTGTGCTCCGTCGGCTCAAGATCATCCCTTGGGTCCAGCACCAGATAGCGACCCTGCAGTAACAGCGTGGCCTCGACCAGACCACCCTGGGCATTTTCAAGCCGGACCTGCTCTCCATAATTAATGCCGGCCGGATCCAGCAAGCGATTGAACGCCATTCTCAGGGTGCTCATGTCGTTTGGCTGACTGGCATCCTCAATGTCAACCAGCAGCGCGCTCTGATCCAGCGGGGTTACAGCGAGCAGCTGGAAATCGCCGTTGCCAATCGCTCCGGAAAATCCCTGCTGCGCACCAGCGGTGCGAAAGCGAAAGTCACTGAAGGCGCCAGTGTTGATAGTGCCGAGGCCAGCTTCGCTCAGTTGCAGTTGGTATTCCGTGTTTGGCACGAGTCCGTCGACAGGGCGTAGTAGCAAGCCGCGTCCGTTATCCACTATTTCGTGGCTGAACACGACAGGGGCGCCACTCTCGACTGTGACCAGTTGCAATCTTTCATCTATTTCCGCAATAACGGTTTCTTCAAGAGGCGCCGAGAAACGAAGCACCATCTGGGTGCTGGGAGTCACTTCCTGCTGGCCCGGGTAGGGATAGGCGAAAACAAGACTCTCCGGCGTCGTCCAGGGGATGGTAATACTGCCTTTGTCGCCACCGCATCCGGATAGCAGGAGGAAGCCCGGAAGCATCAACCAGAGTGCCAGGAACGCGGATATTTTTCGGCGATTTGTTATTGTTTTCATGATGGGTTTCTCCCTGTTTGTCATTATTCGCATCTGTTGAAGTTCCGCTCAGAACTTCACGGAAGCGGATAATGAAATGACCTGAATATCGCCATCAGCACGTACCGTTTCATATGGTGCCGGGTCGGAAGGCGAGTTGATGGACGTCAGCTCGAAATCACGCTTGTCGAGTTTCTGGTACTGATAGGCCAGTGACAGCACCACGGGCGCATTAATGACGGGAGCACTATCCAGACGATAGTCGCCGCCAACGCCCAGTACCATTTTGTCGCTATCCAGGAAGTTGACATCTTGCGAGCGGGAAGATTTCAGTGGCGAATCCTCCAGCGCGACCCCGCCAAAAAGTCTGAGCTGGTCAGACCAACGGAAACTGGCGCCAAGACGGGGGACGGTCACATCAACGAACTGCATGTCCGCCTGATTTCTGACGGAATCCCCGGCAAACTTGCTTTCCAGTTCCGACCATTTCTGCTGCTCCAGAGAGGCCACAAGCTCGAACTTTCCCAGAGGCAGCAAGAGACTGCCGCCGAACACCTCCGGCTGGAACGAGTCGATGGTGCTCAGTGCCAGATCAAGCCCCGGGTCGGGGACGACGCCGGGGATAACCACGTTGGCATCCACGCTGACCTCATAGTCGCTCGCATCACGCCAGAACACTGCTGCTTCCAGTCTGTCCAACCCGAACGGCATACAGGGTGAAGAACCGCAGAAAAGCTCGGACATGCGGATGTTAAGCCCCAGCGCCGGGGACAGGCCGGGAGAGCCTTCCAGCGAGAGCTGCTCGGAATCGGTATTGCCGGCCAGATCGGAGACCGCTTCAAGGCGGGCCTTGGCCGCCAGTGTCAGGCGAGCCGAAAAGCCGGCATCGACACCGCGAACGATGTCACGCACAGCGGCACCAAACGCCAGATAAAGCGGTTGCGACTGGTAGCGCATGAACTGGCCTTCCTCGGCCGTGTTGGCCTGAAACGGCAGAATGTTGGATGCGTATTCGTCAAGACCGACATTTATTCCCAGATACATCGGGCGGGCAGTTTCCGATGCGCCGCCAATACGGGTCTTGATGCCCAGCAGCAGCAGTTCCGAACTGGTATCCGACAGGATGTCATTCTGCCGCACCAGTGGGTCAGAGCCTCCGAGCGATTTGGCGCGCAGCTCCTGATCACCGTGCTGCAGTACCACACTCAACTCGCCTTCCGGGGAGCGCGCCATGGCTGCGGGGTTGTAGTACAACGCCCAGGCACCGGGCTCGAAGGCGCTGAATGCCTGTGCCGAACCGGCGTTTGCCGGGCCAAGGCCGTAGGTGGATGCCGCATCGCCGGCGCCGGCAAGGGCTGGGTTAGATAGTGCACCAATGATAACTGCCGTCAGATACAAGCTGGAATTGGTCGGTATGAACCGGTGAGGTTTGCGTGTCATGCCATTGCTCCTTGTTATTCTATGTTCTTTTTTTGATTGCTTTATTTGGGCAATCTCGACGAAATACCCGATTTTGGTCGTCTGACCAATATTCAAGTATGGTATAGAGCCGGGTACCAGTCGGGAATACGTAAAACTTACTGGTGAGCAGCAAGCGTTTCGGGTTGCCTAACGGTGAGCGCGTACTGGTGCGGTGCCTTGTGAACTGACATCCTGCCGGTACTGCTCGGGCGGTTGGCCGAACCAGCGTTTGAAGGCACGCCTGAAGTTGGCGCTGTCGTGATAGTTCATCAACGCGGCGATGGCCTCGATCGACAGTTTGCTGTCGCACAGGTAGCTGGCCGCCTGTTGGGACAGGATGTCGTCACGAATTTGTCGAAAACTGCTGTTTTCCTGTTTCAGCTTGCGGGCCAGGGTGCGTTTGTTCATGAACAGGGAAGCTGCGGCTTCTGCTTCACTGAGCGTGCCGGGTGGTCGGGACAGCATCATCTTCTTGAGCCGGGTCTGGTAGCTCGGTTTATGGGTCTGAAGCTGGGCAAGCATGGCTTCACATTGCTGCAGGGCCAGACGATAGTTTTCATGATTGGCGGAGGCGTTCGGTTCCTGACACAGCGTCATCGGCAATTTCAGCGTCAACTGATCACAACCAAAGCGAATCCGCCCGGACAAATATTCTGCATAGATCGCGTGGTATTCGGGCGCCGCATGGGTAAAGCCTATTTCCGCCTCATACAAGGGGCGACCGACTATGAATTCGCCGAATTCGAGCAGTACCTTGATCATTGTATCTGCCAGGCAGCGCTGGAGATCTGCGTCCAGCGGCACCTGAAAATCCAGCCTGCATTCCAGATGTTCTTCCACCTGGCGCAAGTGCAGCTGGATTACGCTGGCGCGGGTGGGCAGGAAGGTGTGTATCGCCCGTAGCGCGCTGAGCAGGTCCGGGCTGCTGGAGGCGGCAAATCCCATCGCACCGTGGGTTGCCGGAGTCAGGCGCTTGCCCAGCCGTAATCCGAATGCTGGCTGGCCAGACAGTGCCAGCGCGTTGCGCAGAATCCGTACCTGCTGGGCCGGCGTGAGCAGGCCGTCTTCAATCAGGAACTGTGCGACATCAAGACCGGTGCCGCGCAGTAAAACGGGCAATTGCCTGACTGTCAGGTCCAGTTCACGGGCAATCAGCCGCGAGTAGTTCGAAGGAATACTGGCTTCAAGATTTTGCCAGCCATCTGCCTGTTGTGCCATCGGCTTGCCCATTGCTGCTATGCGACGACATTGTCTCTAAATGACCCCTTCAGTGTCAAGAAATGACCTCGTCGCCGTGTTCGCTTCGAATCACTATCCAATGCAGTAAGTTACTCGCAGGAGAGAGGCAGTGGGCAAGATTACCTTTATTGAGCATGACAACACCGAACATGTCACAGAATTTGAGGCCGGAACCACGCTGATGCAGATTGCCGTCGATAATGCCGTTCCCGGTATCGACGGTGATTGTGGCGGGGAGTGCGCCTGCGGCACCTGCCACATGATCGTTGCGGATGAGTGGTTCGGCAAGACCGGATCGATCGGCGACGCTGAGGAGCAGATGCTGTCCATGACCCCGGAGCGGGCGCAAACCTCGCGACTGGGCTGCCAGGTCAAGACCACAGCTGCAATGGATGGCCTCACCGTTCATTTGCCCGAATTCCAGATGTAAATTGGAGGACACCATGACAACGCAAACGCAAGGAATCAGCCAGTCTCTGACGATGGAAGCAATCCAGACCAAGGCGGTCAATGCTGCGGCCAGAGTCGTACCAATGCACTGGCAAATCCTGACATTGAAAGCGCTGGTAAGCGCCAAGAAAAAGATCTTTGGCGCCCGGCCCGGGCCGGGGGCTTTCGTCGAGGCGCCCGTTCCCGATATCAACACGCTGGCCATTGAGGATGTCGACGTCAGCAATCCGTTTTTGTACCGGCAAGGTCAGTGGGGCGCCTATTTCAAGCGTCTGCGTGACGAGGCACCGGTGCATTACCAGGAGAACAGTCCGTTCGGCAAGTTCTGGTCAGTGACGCGCTATGACGACATCCTGTTTGTGGACAAGAATCACGAGCTGTTTTCCTCCGAACCGATCATCGTGCTGGGCAATACGCCAGAAGGCCTGCCGATGGAAATGTTCATCGCTATGGATGCGCCGAAACATGATGTGCAGCGTCGTTCGGTCCAGGACGCGGTGGCGCCACGAAATCTGAAGGAAATGGAGGGCCTGATCCGCGAGCGCACCGGTGAGGTGCTTGACAGCCTGCCTTTGGGCACGCCCTTCAACTGGGTGCCGACGGTCTCGAAAGAACTGACCGGGCGCATGTTGGCCACCCTGCTGGATTTCCCTTACGAGAAACGTAACAAACTGATTCACTGGTCTGATCGGTTCGCTGGCACGGCGGAGACGGCCGGCGGCGAGTTTACTGACGACAGTGAGTTGTTTGATTGCGCCGCCGACATGGCCCGTGAGTTTTCGCTGCTGTGGCATGACAAAAAAGCACGTCTTGCGGCGGGCGAGGCGCCCAGTTTTGATTTGGTCAGCCTGTTGCAGCAGGGCGAGGATACCAAGGATATGATCAATCGGCCGATGGAGTTCCTGGGCAACCTGGCGCTGCTCATCATCGGTGGCAATGATACCACCCGCAACTCCATGAGCGGCGGCGTACTGGCTCTGAACCAGTTCCCGGAAGAATTCGCCAAACTGAAGGCGAATCCGCAACTGATCCCGAACATGGTGTCGGAAATCATCCGCTGGCAAACCCCGCTGGCGCATATGCGCCGGATCGCCACGCAGGATGTGGAAATGCATGGTCAGACCATCAAGAAGGGCGATCGCGTGGTGATGTGGTATGCCTCGGGTAATCGGGACGAGCGCAAGTTCGAAAACCCCGATCAGTTCATCATTGATCGTCAGGACGTGCGAAACCATATTTCCTTTGGTTATGGCATTCACCGCTGCATGGGTAACCGTCTGGCTGAGCTGCAACTGCGAATCCTTTGGGAGGAGCTGCTCAAACGCTTCGACGACATCGAGGTTGTGGGGGAGCCCGAGCGAGTGCAGTCCAACTTCGTGCGCGGCTATTCTGAGCTTATGGTTAAATTGACGCCAAAGCAGCAGTAGTTCGCTGAAAATGAAAGCCTGGTTAACCAGCAGCGGACACCGGAAAGCCCGGTGTCCGCTGCTGGTTGCGGCTGTTTGGTAGCGTCCCGGTTTGATAAAAAGCTCCTGGTAGTTTCACAGCGACTTCAGTTGGAGAAGGAGTGGAGAGGGGATCATGACAACAAGCGAGAAAAAAACCACAGTCATTGTTGGTGGCGGGCACGCAGCAGGTGCGCTCATGACAACCTTGCTGCAGAAGAAATATCAGCATGAGGTGGTTCTGGTGGGCGAGGAACCTCATCCACCCTATCAGCGGCCGCCTCTGTCCAAGAATTATCTGGCAGGAGAGGTTGAGCAGGCGTCGCTGTACCTGAAGCCGCGTGCGGTGTATGAAAAAGCAGGGCAGCAGTTGCGGCTCGGCGTGCGCGTCGAACAAATTGATCGGGACAACAAGACCATCAGGCTGTCGGATCAGAGCACGTTGAAATACGATCAACTGGTGCTGGCCACGGGTTCACACGTCCGGCGTTTGCGGGCACCCGGGTCTGACTTGCAGGGCATTCATTACCTGCACGACATAGCTGACACAGATGCCCTGCGTGAAAAATTGGTCCCGGGGACGCGTTTGGTCATTGTCGGTGGCGGTTATATCGGCCTTGAGGTGGCAGCCAGCGCTATCAAGAAAGGTGTGAATGTCACGGTGCTGGAAGCCGCTGATCGTCTTATGCAGCGCGTAACAGGCCCGGAGATGTCCGCGTTCTTTTACGCCAAACACATCGCTGCTGGCGTGGACGTACGTCTGAACACGGCGGTAACCGGTTTCGAAGCGGGTGATCAAGGTCGGGTGGCAGGCGTAACGTTAGCGGATGGCGGCACTGTGCCGGCCGACATCGTACTCGTCTCAATCGGCGTTATACCGGAAACAGCTCTGGCTGAGGCCGCCGGGCTGCCCTGTGATGACGGTATTGTCGTGGATGAGTTTACCCGTACCGGTGATCCCGACATTCTGGCGATCGGCGACTGTACCCGCCACCGGAATCTGTTTTTCGAGAAAATGCAACGGCTTGAGTCTGTCGCCAACGCGGTTGATCAGGCACGTACTGCTGCTGCGACCCTCATGGGCGAGGAGAAACCCTACGATAGCGCCCCGTGGTTCTGGTCGAACCAGTATGATGTTCGCCTGCAGATGGTGGGGTTGTCGCAAAATCATGATCAGCGTGTGCTGCGCGGCAGCACCGAAGATAAGGAATTTGCGGTGTTCTATCTCCGCGAGGGCTGTGTCATTGCTGTTGACGCGGTCAATCTGCCGGTTGCTTTCATGGTTGGCAAGCAGCTGGTTCAGCACCGCAAGAGTGTCAGCGCTGAAGCATTGAGTGATCCGGGTGCCGATTTGAAGGCGCTGGTCTGAAACAGGTTGCTCCGTCATGGG
>JBECKT010000052.1:0-6548 GCA_040235405.1 Alcanivoracaceae bacterium | reverse complement strand
TACGGGGTATTCAGAGCTTCCTTAGCGGGATAAATCAGCTATGAAACTATGAATATGGAGGTTCAGGTGTACTTTGATTTGATCAAGGAAATAAACAGGAACGCGGCGACATCAGGTTTTTTGCGTTCGCTCACGTTGCCGGGGATTGTGTTGCTAGGGCTAACATCAGCACTCACCGGCTGCTCCGACGGCAGTTCCAACGCAAGGCAAAACGACAGTACCACCACCCAGGTGGAAATCCCGACGGTGCCCACTGATCCGATCACCCTGTCCATCGCGGTGACCGATACCAAAGGCAATCCCGTGATGACAACCGGCACCGTCACCGTCCTGCAGGATGGTGAAGCGCTGTTTGGCCTGAATCAATATGTTGTTGCCGGTGGCTCTCTGGAGGTGCTGGCGTCGTCGACGCTGGATGATGAGGACAATAACGGTGTGCCGGATGTGGCGGCTTCCGTGACGCTAAAGTTCGACGGCTTTGACGGTTACCTCGGCAAGACTCGTCAGTTCCCGGTCTCCGCTTATGGCACCAACGAGCTGACCATCGACTTGCTCTCCCTGGCCGGCGATGACAGCCTGACCGTAGTAGAGGAGAAAGCGACTCTGGCTGACAAGGAGCTGGTGGAGCCGCCACCGGGTTCCAGCAATCCGGATCAGCCTGTGGTGGTTTTTGAGGCGCTTGCAAACGCGCCTGACAAACCCTCAGCGGCCGTTTACCTGTCTCCTGGCCTCGAGGCGTATGATGAGGCGGGCAATGAGCTGGATACATCGGAACTTACCGTGGTGACAGTGGGTGTGCCGCCCGATGCGTTGGCCAAGAGTGGTGTGCTGCCTGCCACCGGCGTGGTGTCGCTGGAAAACAAAACAAAGCTTGAGTCTGATGGTGTGGTAGCCGGTACCTTTGGCGAACGCTCGAAAATTCAGCTCAACAGCCTGGGCAGTGTCCAGACTATTATCAGGGATGCCAGTGGCAGCAAGGTCAGCAATGTAAATCCCGGCAGCCCGATTACGCTGGAGATCGGGCTGCCATCCGGCAGCATCAACCCGCTTACCCAGGCCGATCTGGCAGTTGGCGATCTCGTGCCCGTCTGGAGCCGTGATGATGATGGGAGCAGCTGGACATACATGGGACAGTTCCGCATCCAGGAAGGCAGCACAGGGGAGCTCAGGGTATATGTCGAGACGCCGCACCTGAGTCATTTTAATGTCGCCTTTGCTGAAGTGGTCGATCCCTGCAGTGGTCGTATTTATGTCAGGAATCCGCTGGGCGAACCCTTTGCGGTGACAGGCATCCTGCAGATGGAGAACGAGCGGGTATTCCTGAAGGACGCTTATCGCGGCGCCTCTGATGGCCAGTTGGTGTTCGAAGATATTCCCGATGAGCCGACAGACATCCTGTTCCTGTCAGGGGATGGCTCGGCCGTTACAGTGGAGCCATCGCAGACTTCACTGGCACAAGAGTCTGAAGGGACGATCACGGGCAGCCTGATGACCGGGGTCAACCTTTGCCGTAGCGATGGCACAACGCTGACCCTGAAATCTGTAAATAATGCTGAACCGGTGATTGTTGTCGAGGCCGCCCGCAGTTGGCACATGTCCGGCGGTGATTTCAGACTCTGGAGTATGGACGAAGGTGACTCCCCGGCGGACGCGGGCGAACGCGTCGTGTCGCTGACTCTCGTGAACCCACCCGATACGCCGGTATCATTGAGCTATGCCTTCGCTGACCTCGGGGGCGGGCCTGTGGACGCCACTGAAGGTATCGACTTTGTTGTGGAGGGCGTCTCCGGCGGCACCTTTGAGCTCAGCAAGGCACAACCTGCCGCCGAAATCCGGATCAAGACCCTGCCGGATGTGCTGGGTGAAGATCTGAACAAGCGTTTTGAACTGCAGTTGCCGGCCGCCGCAGACGTGCCGTTTGCGTCAGGTCATGCGGAGATTTCGGTTTTCGGAGCTGTCAGGGATGATGATTATCCGGTGCTGACATCTGTTTCAGTCAGTGATGTCACTGAAGGTGGCGACATCCTGCTCCAGGCGGTACTGGATAATCCGGCCGCCAGCGCCAGTCATATTGTGCTGGATGTGAGGCCGGATAGTCGTGCCAGTGCAACCCCCGCTGTACCCGGATACGACTATCTGTTGGCCGAGTCGCTCCTGTGGCGCAATTCGCCCGGAGGCTTCAGGTTTGCCTGGTCCCGCCCGAAATTCCTGCCGAACCGGATTTTCCTGGAATTCAATCAGGGTGACACTATTGCCCAGGCCAGCATTCCGACACCTGACAACAGTGTTGTCGATGGCACAAGATCGATCGAGTTTCAGGCAACTGACGGTCACGGGATCAATGTGACCGACAACACGGCTGCAGTGACCTCCTGGGCAGCGATTTCGGACAACGATGTGGCCAGTGGCGTTGCACCGTCAAGCTATTCCGTTACGGCGATGGATTCGTACGGGGTACCTTTTGCGGCGGCACAGCTGCAGGAAGGTGCTGGCATGCTCTACCAGATCAGCCTGGATGACGCGGCGCAGGCAGACACCACCTTTATGCTGGAGCACGGTACGGTTTCCGACCAGGTGGATTTCCTGGTTTGGCAGGGCGGCAGCCTGACAAACGTCAAGACTGCGGGCCAGATAACCATTCCAGCAGGTGAGCAGACGGCGAAGATCTTTCTATCGACTTTTCGTGATTTTAAAGTGACCCCGGATTACAGCACCGGGCAGGTAACAGTGCAGCCCCCGGCCGGCATCGCAGGTACGCCGACCGATCTGCAAATGACGGTTGAAAATACAGATGTTACCACCGTTTATATCAACACCTTCGTATCTCCACCGGAGGTCACCGAAGGGAAGGTTGCCGCCATCGATGTTAACCTGGCCTATAACTCCAACAATGAGAATGTTTCCGTGGTACTGAGCAACTTTGATATCGATGTCGATGACATTGCTCCGGCAGTGGAAGGCGAAGATTTTTCCATGCCCGAGAGGAGCATTCCAGTGTTGACCGGCTTTCAGGACAAGCTGTCCAGGACCGTCAATATTTTTGACGATGAAGAGGGCGAAGCATCCCAGAATCTTTTTTTCAGCACCCAGGTCCTCAGCGGCCTGTTGGTTAATGCCAACCGCCTGTCGGATGGGGACGTGCTGACAACCGAGGCGATCATTATTGATGACGACAAATTGGTGATCTCGGCGCCGGACGTCGAGTTCAATGTAGAATCCAGCGGAACCTTTGTTGTCAATGCCAAAGTGAAGGTGAAGTTGAGTATTCCGATGGACGAACCGCTCGATTTTCATGTGGCCATGGAAGACACCATGCGTGACGGCACCCCTTTGACGTTCAATAGCCCACAGGACCTGATAGTGACGGTGCCAGCGGGTGAAAAAGAAGTGGTAGCCGAGTTCAGCTTTGATGTTGACCCCGGAGATCTTGGCCTGAGTACCAGTAATCGCACCACCAACGAGGCCGCCCATGCCAGAGTCTCGCTCACAGAGCTTGCCCGGGTGACGTTAAAGGAAAGTCTGGCTATGGAGTTTATCGTTTCCAAGGCAGATGCGGAGGTCAGGTTGAAGTTTAACTACACCAAGGAAGATTCAGGCACCGGCGCTACCGGCGCGTCCGCGCCCTGATTGCGGGCAGGTGGACTGGCCCTCCGAGTTCCTGAGGTGGATCCATGGGGATTCACCTCACATCAACCGATACGGAAATCCTCCGGCAATGCTGCCCAATGCTTCTTAAGTGTAGTCTTGTGGCTCTCGCTCATGGGCAGGTCATGCAACGCCGCTGGCCACAGGTCTCTCGCTTTTTCCATCGCTACCTTCAGATGCGGTTCGATTGCCCGCCAGGGCACCCCGACTTTCTCTGTCCATCGCCGGAAGTTGCTGTAACGCACAGATCGCCAGGATTTCCCGCCACCCAGATTCAGCGCGAAACTGGATTCATTCTCGATATACACGCAGGTAGTGACAATATCGTAAGCCGGAGACAGCACCGGGGTGACCGTATCCGGGTAAAGCAGGCTCCAGTTTTTCAGATGCGCATCACCATTCGCTAACAGGATATTGACCAGCAACCTTCTGGCAAACTCCTGCACATCGCCGAGGCCATCACCCGAATACTGGTAAATCACCTTCCCGATCTGCTCATAGTTGGCAGAGGCGTATTTTTCATGCGGATACTTCACCAGAATCTGGGCGAAGTCCTCCATGTGAATTCGTTTCTCACCGTCACGATCAAACCGCCGGATAGCGAAGGCCAGATTCTCATCGGGGAATTTGATATCCGGCAAGTTATCGAGCTTATCCATGCTGACCAGCTTGATTTCGGGAATCTGAATACCCGCCATATTCGCCAGTGTCATGGCAGTAAACTCGTTCAACGGCACCGCTGAATGAGTGGCCGACGGTGTTTTGATAATCCAGTTACCCAACTCACCGTCAGTTGCCAGATTGTACCGGCCGTCTTTCTCCTTCATGGAAAACTTCATCTGCACGCCCGCCAGCGAAAACCTTCTGACGTTATCATGAGCCGTGATGTTTACCGGCCGGGCATGGGGAAATGCCTTCAGAAGCTCGACGGGCACATCGTCCGGCGCTATCGGCTCCGCCACCAACGCGCCGGGCAGATCCGCCCCCAGATAAGCGAATAGCGGAAACTCATGATCAGGATGCTCTTTCAAGCCGCGGGCGATCAGCTCGCGCAACGCACCCTCCGGCAACAAATTCGACAACACCGGATGCAACCGCTGCCGTTTCACCCAAGGCTCGGCAAGCAGCTTTTTGACCTGCGGGAAATCGGGATGCGTAATCAGGCTGAACGTCGGTCGCTGCAGATCATCCCGGAACGCCTGATCAAAGGTCAGAATGTTCTGACCATTCTGAAAGCCAGTCAGATAACCGACACGGCTACCGTGCAACGTCAGCTTTAATACCCTCACCTCCTGAGTTTGCGCGTCCTGGCTCATTCCAGCTCTCCAAGACTGTCTCCCCAGGGATCATCCGCCAGTGACCTCGGTTCTTTTATCTCCGCACGCCCTGTGCCAGCTGAAAGCACCTGACGCAGTGCTTCCTCGCTCTCGGATGCCAACAGCTGCTTGACCAGACCGATCTTTTCCTGCGGCACAAACACCAGCTCTCCCTTCAGCCCCTTGACCAACAGCTCCAGGGTATCCAGCCGGGGGTTACCCTGCCGTTCCAAGCGCTGGTACTGCTGACGAGACATGCCGATGCGGTACGCCATGTCTTCCTGACGTAGCGCCAACGCCTTGCGGCGGGTTTTTAGCTGTTCGAGGAGGGCCGACATAAAGCATCTCTTATGTTGCTCAAAGGCAATATAGCAACATATTAGTTTCCTTAAAGATCATTAGGCAATATATATTTCTTTAATAATGAAGGGCGCGAGATAGTCGAAAAAAGCGTTTTATATGACGCTTTATCTGAACTCATTCTCCCTCACCACCGCTCAGGCAGCCTCCGGGCAGCATGAAAAACACGGAGTATCTCCACCCGCTCCGGGCGCCCGCTGACTCGGTAAGGCACGATATAGGGTGTGCCCGACACCACCAGCTCACGGGTGCCGGGCAAACGGCCGGGATGACCCAGAGCCGGGTTATCGGCCAACAGGGAGACACTGCGATGGATGCGTCCGACGATCTCGCGGGCGGCGGCTGGGTTCTCAAGGGCGAGGTATTCGGCTTCCTGGTTCAGATTATTCAGCGCTGTCCTTAGCCACCTAATTTCCATTCACCCCCCATTTCGACAATACGCTGCCGACCTCTTCCGGGGTGGCGAAATCACCGGCATCCGCCTCGCGAACCGCCTGCTGCAGCTCACGCACTTGCCATTCGTTCAGCTCAACAAACTCGCGGACCGCCTCGGTGGCGAGAAAGGACCTGCTGCGCTGCGTTGCCTCGGCAAGCTGATCCAACCGGGCCTTGAGCGCGGGGGGCAGGCGAATGGTCATGGTAGTGGATTCGGCCATGGTTCAGATCTCAGTGTGCGTGCTTGTGTACAGGCTAGCACAAACTCATACCGCTGTAGCAGCAAGAACCTCCAAGCGCCATCCACGACCCGCGCGAACCGATCCCCATACCGGACGGCATAGCGCACTGCTTTATTGCTGGCACGCGCACGGTGGAAAAGACCGCGACGAAACTGCGCAGTGATCTGCTGGTGACGCCGGCCAGCGCGCTGGCAGAGGACTATCCGGGATCGCACACAGTCACCCGGGAACGGCTGCATGGGGTGGATCATATGCAGTTGCTGCGGGATGAGGGGGTTTATGGGCGGTTGGGGAGATGGCTAGACAACTGAGGCGCGGGACATATGCTTACCAAACTGAACTCGATCAAATGAAGGTATGAATATGTCTGCCACCGCAACCTTATCGAGCAAATACCGACTATCCATTCCCAAGCAGATTCGGGAAGACCAGCATTGGGAAGTCGGGCAGGAATTCGCCTTTATCCCCAAGGGCAAGGGCGTATTGCTGATGCCTGCGCCGGAGCGAGAGCAGCTGGTTGGCATCGCGAAAAGGGCACTCACTACCGGTT
>JBECKT010000038.1:0-4026 GCA_040235405.1 Alcanivoracaceae bacterium | reverse complement strand
GCCCGGTTTGCGAAACCGGTGACTTCCTTGGCAAGCAACGCACATTGTCACTGGAAAGCGGTGACCTGCTGGCGATTCGCTCCGCCGGTGCCTATGGCTTTTCCATGGCCAGCAACTACAACAGCCGCAATCGCGCCGCTGAAATCATGGTCGATGGCGATCAGGCTTATGTGGTGCGCCAGCGCGAAAGCTATGACGAGCAGCTGCGACTGGAAAGCCTGCTGCCATAGGGCACCCGGGAAAAGCATCAGCGGGCCGGCGAGGCCCGCTCCTGCATCAGCATCCAGCCCAGCACTTCCTGCTCCGCAGCCTGATACACCTGCACGCCGTGTTCGCGGCGCATTTCATCAAGAATACTGCGCAGCCTGGCGCAGGCATCAGCACTGAACAGCGGCTGGCCATCAGCGAACGAAATGACGCTTGCCGGGTCATCATCCGGGTGAAAGGCAAGATGCTGACTAACCATCTGCTGCCACCAGCGCACCAGCCCCTGATGGCTGTGGTCAGACCAGTCGGGAATGCGGGTTGCATCCACAGGGCCAATCATTGGCGGCTCCTTCACGGCATGCATAGAAAAATCCTAACACAGGCACTGTACATACGAACAGCCAGCTCTGATGATGCCCTCTTCACCTACTCTCCTTCACGCTGGGCCACTCATTATCAGGACAGCCAGATGATTACCTTGCAGGAAAAAATCCGGATTGCCCGGCCGATCGCCGACTGCTTTCGCTATCTCGCCGATTTTTCCACCAGCGAGCAGTGGGACCCGGGCGTCTACAGGGCGGTGAAACTGACGCCTGGCGCCCCGGCCGCGGGATCCGAGTTTGATCTGATCCTGAATAGCGCCGGCCGGCGGGTGCCGATGCGCTACCGCCTGCTGAAGCTGGAGCCGCCCTACCGGATCGAACTGCGTGGCGAAGGTGAAGGGTTCAGCGCTTACGACATCATCCGCCTGCGGCCGCTGGGCCACGATCGCACCGAAGTCGACTATCAGGCAGAACTGCGCTTTGACGGCGCCATACGCCATCTGGAATCGGTGCTTAATCCGCTGATGGTACGGATGGGACGCAAGGCGGTGTCCGGGCTGCAGCGGGCGCTGACGCATGAAACGGAAGTCGCTGCGACACGCACTGGCGAACGTCTCGCCTACCGAACACTGTTGCCGGCCGCTATGCGCTTCACTGAACGCGGCTATCTGGCCATGCCGAACAAGGGGCTGAGCGATTACCTGGATGGCAAACGGGTGGTCATTACCGGCGCCACCGCCGGCCTGGGCCTGGCTGCTGCCTGCGAGCTGTCTCGACTTGGTGCCGAGGTTATTCTGGTCGGACGCGAGTCGCTTCGACTGGCCCGGGCGGCGCGTCAGGTGCGCGATTTCAGTGGCGCGGCCGCAGACAAGGTTCATGTTCTGGAAGCAGAGCTGTCGTCGCTTGAAGAAGTTCGTCGTATCAGTGACGTTCTTAATCGCAGCTATCCGCATATCGATGTGCTGATCAACAATGCCGGCGCCCTGTTTAGCGAACACGGCACGACTGTAGATGGTCATGAGCGTGCACTGGCGATCAACCTGCTCTGTCCCTGGCTGCTCACCGAACAGCTCTTGCCTGCACTTTCGCGCAGCGGTGGACGCGTGATTAACGTCGCCAGTGGTGGCATGTATCTGCAGCCGCTCAAGCTTGATGACATGCAGTACCTCAAGCCGCCCTATGACGGCAGCAAGGCTTATGCCCGAGCGAAGCGGGCACTGGTGGCGGTGACCGAACATCAGGCCGAAAAACACCCGGAAATTTTTTTCAGCAGCATGCATCCGGGCTGGGCGGCCACCCCGGGCGTGGCAAAATCGTTACCGGCATTCAATCAACGCATGCAACGCTGGCTACGCGATGCCCGCATGGGGGCCGACACCATGGTGTGGCTGGCCAGCAGCCGGGCGCCACTGTCTGCGACAGGGAAATTCTGGTTCGATCGCCGACCGGCGCCCACTTCCGTTCTGCGCGGCACGCAAACCGGCACGCGACAACGTGCTGAATTGATCAACTGGCTGCAGAACATTCTGTGAGAATTCCCGTTGCATTACTGATCACGGCACTGCTAAGCGGCTGCTTCGCCCGCGCCGGCAGTGATGTGCGCGTGGAGACCGTGAATTACACCCCCGATAACTGGCCTGAGACACTGCAGGCTGACATCTGGTATCCGCAAGGCGGCGGCCCGCACCCGGCCATGCTGGTGGTGCACGGCGGCGGCTGGGAAAGACGCAGCCGCGAAGATATGGACAAGCTGTGCCGTCACTACGTTTCCCGGGGCTATCTGGTAATGAATGTGAGCTACCGGTTTGCGCCGCAATATACCTACCCGGCACAGGTTCATGACTTGCAGCAGGCAATGCACTGGCTCCACCGGCATGCCGATGAATTATCCGTTGATCAACAGCGCATTGCTGCGTTTGGCTATTCCGCTGGTGCCCATCTTGTCAGCCTGATGGCACTGACTGCCGGCACTGGCAATGCACTGGATACGCCCTATGGTGGATTAAACACGCGTCCGGCAGCAGTTATTGCCGGCGGCTCGCCGATGGATCTGCGCAAATACCCCGGAGGCAAACTGGTGCCGCAGTTCCTTGGCGGACGCCTGGACGATATTCCGGAAGTATTTTCTGCTGCCTCGCCAGTAACCCGGGTGCATGGCGAAGCGCCGCCGTTTTTCCTGTTCCATGGTGACAGAGACAAACTGGTAACCATTGACCACGCCGAGGAGTTTGTTGTTGCCATGAAGCAGAAAAACGTTCCGGTATCACTTTACAGGCAGCGCTGGCGCGGCCATATTTCGGCTTTTCTTGCCATCGGCGATGCACTCGAACAGGCCGATCAGTTTCTCACATCCACGCTGTCAATTAGTGATCAACCGGAAGCCGGCGCCAGTAGCGCCGGCGGCAGCGGCTGGGACTGATAGCGACCGTCACTCGCCGTTCACATTCCCCGGTGCACTCTATCTGAAGAAGCAGCGTCACGCCGGCTCCCCAACCGGCACCCTGTCCCCCCGACTCCGCGCTGCTTCGGAACCTGCAACCCTTGACCGGCGGCGTTCCCCGACTCCGTCGGTTCTTTTTTTGCGACCCACCTGCACAGGCCGTATCATCACCAGCACTCGACACAATCTGTTGGCTGCATATGGAGTTGTGATGTCCACCAATCAGGCCCTGATGAACCGCGACCTCGCGGTGCTCTGGCACCCCTGCACGCAAATGAAGGATCACGTAACGTTGCCGCTGGTCCCGATCCGGCGCGGCGAGGGAGTATGGCTGGAAGACTTTGATGGCAATCGCTATATCGATGCAGTGAGCTCCTGGTGGGTTAACCTGTTTGGGCATGCCAACCCACGTATCAACGCGGCCGTCAAAGACCAGCTCGATAAACTGGAGCACGTTATTCTCGCCGGCTTCAGCCATGAGCCGGTGATTGAACTGGCGGAAAGGCTGGTCGGCCTTACCGCGCCGGAACTGTCCCGGGTGTTCTTTGCCGATAACGGCTCTTCCGGCATCGAAGTGGCACTGAAGATGAGCTTTCACTACTGGCAAAACCTCGGCAAGCCACGCAAGAAGCGCTTTGTCACGCTGGGCAACAGCTACCACGGTGAGACACTGGCGGCGCTGGCGGTTGGCGATGTCGATCTCTACAAAAGCACCTACAAACCGCTGCTGATGGAAGTGCTGACCGCACCCAGCCCGGACTGCTTTAACCGCGAAAAGGGCGAGAGCTGGGAACAGTATTCGCGCCGTCAGTTTGAAGGCATGAAGGCAATTCTTGCCGAACATCACGAAGAGATATGTGCCGTGATTGTCGAACCGCTAGTGCAGTGCGCCGGCAATATGCGCATGTATCATCCGGTGTACCTGACCCTGCTGCGCGAAGCCTGTGATCGTTATGGTGTACACCTGATTGCAGACGAAATCGCTGTCGGTTTTGGTCGCACCGGCACCCTGTTTGCCTGCGAACAGGCCGGGATTACCCCGGATTTCATGGCCCT
>JBECKT010000091.1:0-24705 GCA_040235405.1 Alcanivoracaceae bacterium | reverse complement strand
GATGGGATCTGAGCCATGGCGGAGGGCTTGCTTGGCCATCACGGCATTTTCTCTGGCTTGCGCCAGTGTCATCTGCGGAAATTGCCCCAGGGTGACCTCGCGACGTTTGCCCAGGTTGCTGTAGCGCAGCATCCAGTAGGGAGAGCCAGATGCCCGGACACAGAAATACAGGCCTCCACCATCAGCGTGTTTCTTGGGTGGCTGGTTAAGCAGCGACTTGATCTGTGTGGCGGTCAGTTTGCTCATCCCTATCCTCTGTTCTTGCCGACAAGAAATGGCTGCCCACCGCTTTTGGATTATGGATTGCAGCTGTGGGGCCCGGCTTCCGGGGCTTTCGGTGGGGGCGGTTACTGCTGCCCACCATTTGGTGTCAAGAATAGAGGGTGGTGGGCAGGAAGTCACGTTTTGCCCACCAACTTGCCCACCAGAATGATCTGGATTTTGGTGGGCTCTGATGGATCGATATGGACGAGGTTGTTATTAAATCCCTTTTAAAACAATGAATTGAGGATGGGTGCGGATCTCTGTGGATGCTATTCAATATTCTGGACCTGCTCACGCATCTGCTCGATCAGCACCTTGAGTTCGACGGCGGCCTGGGTGGTTTCGGTATCAACGGATTTGGAGCCCAGCGTATTGGCTTCGCGGTTCAGCTCCTGCATCAGGAAGTCGAGTCGGCGACCGATCTGGCCGCCGTCCTTGAGCGAGCGGCGCACTTCACCGACGTGGGCAATCAGCCGGTCGAGCTCCTCGGCGACATCCATCTTCTGGGCAAGGATAACGATTTCCTGTTCCAGCCGCTGCGGGTCCGGGCTGGCAATGACTTCCTCGACGCGCTTTTTCAGCTTGTCGCGCAGGCTGTCCAGAATCGTCGGCAGGGCGGCGCGGACCCGGTCGACCTGTGCCAGCACCCCGTCCAGGCGGTCTTCGAGCAGGCCGGCCAGAATCTCGCCCTCACGGGCACGGGCTTCGGCCAGTGCCTTGAGTCCGTCATCAAGCAACGTCAGCGCCGCCTTGCCGAGGCCGGACAGGTCGGTTTCCATGCCCTGCAATACGCCGGGGAAGCTCAGAATTTCCGCCACATCCACTGGCGCCGGGTGCAGCATAATGTCGCCGACCCGGCGTGCTGCCACGGCCAGTTGCTGAACCAGCTCTTCGTTCAGGGTCAGGCTGCCGTCACCCCCCTTGAGCTGGTAACGCAGGCCGACTTCCACCTTGCCGCGGCCGAGCGCCTTGCGGCACTGCTCGCGCAGCGGACCCTCCAGATCACGGAAGGCATCCGGCAAGCGCGGGGTGACTTCCAGATAGCGGTGGTTAACCGATTTCAGCTCCCAGATCAGGGTGGCCGCATCGAGTCGCTTTTCGACCCGGGCGAAGGCGGTCATGCTGTGAATCATGGTGGATCCCTGATGGCGTAAAGCGGCGATTCTAGCAGCTCCCGGCAAATGCTGTCCGTTTTCACCGCCCCGCAGCACGCCACTCTGGTCTACAATGGCCACCCGCCCATTGCCCCCAGGACAGAATATGCGCCCTTCCGGCCGCCAGCCTGACCAGCTCCGCGAGATCTCCTTTACCCGTCAGTACACCCGCTATGCCGAGGGCAGCGTGCTGGTCGAGTTCGGCAACACCAAGGTGCTGTGTACCGCCTCGGTAGAAGAAAACGTGCCGCGCTTTCTCAAGGGCAAGGGGCAGGGCTGGGTCACCGCCGAGTACGGCATGCTGCCGCGCAGCACCCACACCCGCAACCAGCGTGAGGCCAGCCGCGGTCAGCAGGGTGGCCGGACGCTGGAAATCCAGCGTCTGATCGGCCGTTCACTGCGCGCTGCGGTGGACCTTGGCAAGCTCGGTGAGAACACCATTACGCTGGACTGCGATGTGTTGCAGGCCGATGGCGGTACCCGCACTGCGTCGATCTCGGGTGCCTGTGTGGCGCTGGTGGATGCGCTCAGTCATCTGCTGGCGAAGAAGCGTATCAAGGACGATCCGTTACAGTCGCTGGTGGCGTCGGTGTCGGTAGGCATGTACAAGGGAGTGCCGGTGCTGGATCTGGATTATGACGAAGACTCTCGCGCCGAGACCGATATGAATGTGGTCATGAATCAGCATGGCGGCTTTATCGAGGTGCAGGGCACTGCTGAAGGCGCGCCGTTCACCCGCGAGCAGCAGAACAGCATGCTGGCGCTGGCGGAACAGGGCATCGCCGAGATTGTCCGCAAGCAACAACAGGTACTGGGCTGGTAACAGATGGAAGCCTACAAAACGCAGTTTATCGAGTTTGCGCTGGCGCGCGGCGCGCTGAAGTTCGGCGATTTCACCCTGAAATCCGGGCGCCAGAGCCCGTATTTTTTTAATGCAGGCACCTTCAACAGTGGCGCAGCATTGGCTGCGCTGGGGCGCTATTACGCCGATGCTATTGTTGCCAGTGGCCTGAAATTCGACATGCTGTTCGGGCCGGCCTACAAGGGCATTCCGTTGGTCGCCGCGGTGGCTGTCGCACTGGCCGAGCATCATGGTCTGGATCTGCCCTGGGCATTTAACCGCAAGGAGGCCAAGGATCATGGTGAGGGTGGCTGGCTGGTCGGTGCGCCGTTGCAGGGTAAGGTGCTGGTGATCGATGATGTGATTACTGCCGGCACTGCGATTCGCGAGGTGGCGGCCCTGTTTGAAAAGACTGAGGCGAGCATGGCGGCAGTGCTGGTGGCACTGGACCGGCAGGAAAAGGGCCAGGGAGCGCTATCGGCGATTCAGGAAGTTGAACAGGTTCTCGGTGTGCCGGTTCGCAGTATTGTCGGCCTGTCCGATATCATCCAGTATCTCGGTAACCAGCCCTCACAGGAACAGCAGTTGGCGCGGATGCAGCAATACCGTAGCCAGTACGGCATCTGATATGCGATATGGTCCCTGGATAATTCTGATTTTGCTTGTGCTGCCCCTGGCTTCGACCGGGGTGCAGGCGCGTACGCCGGCGGCGCCGTCCGCCACCAAGGCAGATCAGGAGGTGTTGCCGCCGGGGGCGCTGTATCGATTCCGGAATGCCAATGGCAGCCTGATGATCAGTAGTGTGTTGCCGGAGCAGGCCATCTATAGCGGGTATGAAATTATCGATAACCGAGGTCGGGTGCTGCGTGTAGTAGAGCCGGCCATGCGAGAGGAAGAGCGGCGCAAGATGCAGGAGGAAATGCGCATCCGCCAGCAGGATAATCAGCTCAAGCGGCTGTATTCGACCCCGGAAGATGCCGAACGGGCGCGCGATCGACAGATTGCTTCATTACGTCTTGGCATTGACTATGCGCGCGGCAATATCGCCCAGCTGGATGCCAAACTGGCCGCAGAAGTGGCCAGAGCAGCCGAATCAGAGCGTGCCGGCCAGCCTGTCTCGGAAGCGGTTCAGGCTAACATAGAGCTTTACACGCGCCAGATCCGTGAGCAGGAAGAAAAAATCGTCGATATCGAACGGGATATCGATGTGATCACCGAAGAGTTTGCTCCTATCATTCGGCGTCTGCGCGAGATCGAACGGGAGCGCTGATGCCGTTTCGCCCTGTCACGGGCGGAAGATCAGTCCCTGCAACAGTCCCCACTGTTCATTCCAGTCCCGGGTCGGGGTGTCCTTGAATCCCGAGCGGACAAACTGGGAAATTCTTCCTTCTGTAGCGGCCAGCAACAGATTGGCGGTAATTGCCGGCGACGCCTGTGTACGCAGGTTCTGCTTGAACTCGGCATCGCGTAGTACTTGCTTGAGCTGACTTTCCATCCGGCTGTAGAACTGTTCAATGCGTTGACGCAGACGATCATTCTCGCCGGTCAGGGCGTCGCCGGTAAGCAATCGGGTAATGCCGGGATTGCCTTCGGTGAAGGCCAGCAGCAGGTGTAGTATTTGCCGCACCTGTGACAAGGCATCCGGTGTTTCCTGGGTGATGCGGTTTACTCGCGAGAAGATACTGTCTTCGATAAAGCCGATCAGCCCCTCGAACATCTTTGCCTTGCTCGGAAAGTGGCGATACAACGCCGCTTCCGATACGCCCACCTCTTTGGCCAGGCCGGCGGTGGTGATGCGACCACCGGGCGTGGCTTCCAGCATATGTGCCAGTGCCTGAAGAATCTGTTCCTTGCGGGAGGGTGCCTGCTCGTTCATCGCGCTTCACCTATTTTCTTGTAATCAGGGTGCCGATACCGCGGTCGGTAAGAATTTCCAGCAGTACGGCATGAGCGACCCGCCCATCAATGATGTGCGATGAGGCGACGCCGTTCTGTACTGCGGACAGGGCACAATCAATTTTCGGCAGCATGCCGCCGAAGATGGTGCCATCGGCAATCAGTTGCTTGACCCGCTCAGCCGACAGACCAGTGAGGATATTGCCCTCCTTGTCTTTCAGGCCCGAGACATTAGTCAACAGAATCAGTTTTTCTGCACGCAATACCTCGGCAACCTTGCCGGCGACCAGATCGGCGTTGATGTTGTAGGACTGACCTTCTTCATCCACGCCAATCGGGGCGATGACGGGAATGAAATCGCTGTCCAGCATCATGTCGAGCACGCCGGCATCGATAGCCTTTACCTCGCCAACATGGCCCAGATCAATTATCTCGGGTGCCTTCAGTTCCGGTGATTCAATGTCGCTGGCGGTCAGCACCATCTTGCGAGCGCGAATCAGTTCGCCATCCTTGCCGGTCAGGCCGATGGCGCGGCCGCCATTGCGGTGAATAAGGTTGACGATCTGCTTGTTGACCAGGCCGCCCAGTACCATCTGCACCACGTCCATGGTTTCGTTGTCGGTGACGCGCATGCCCTGAATGAACTTTGATTCCTTGCCAAGGCGGGCCAGAAGCTCGCCAATTTGCGGGCCGCCACCGTGCACTACGACCGGGCGCATGCCAACGGCTTTCATCATCACCACGTCGCGGGCAAAGGAGTTCTGCAGCTCCTCCGAATCCATGGCGTTGCCGCCATACTTGATGACCACGGTTTTGCCGGAGAAGCGCTGGATGTAGGGCAGTGCTTCGATCAGGACACGGGCAATCTCTGCGGCGCGGGTATGTTCCATTGTGGCTCCGTCAGAACGACAGTTTCAGGGAAGGATCAATCGCCTGCAGCTGTTCACGAAACAGTGTGGCGATACGTTCAAGCGCTGCCTTATCGCGGCCTTCAAAGCGGGCAACCAGTACGGCGGTGGTATTGGAGGCGCGCAACAGGCCCCAGCCATCCTCGAAGTCCACGCGCAGGCCATCAATCGTGCTGGCCGAGCCGCCGAAACTGTCAGCCCGTGCTTTCAGTTTCTCAACGACGGCGAACTTGGCCTTGTCGGTGGACGGGATGTTGATTTCCGGTGTCGTCACCCCGGTTTGCAACTGGCTGAATACCTGATCGGCGTCGCCGCTTTCCAGTGACAAAATTTCCAGCAGACGGGCAGCGGCATAGGCGCCATCGTCAAAGCCGTGCCAGCGGTCGGCAAAGAAAATATGGCCGCTCATTTCACCGGCCAGCGGCGCGCCGGTTTCTTTCAGCTTGGCCTTGATCAGCGAATGGCCGGTGCGCCACATCAGCGGTCGGCCGCCATTGGTACTGATCACCCGGGCCAACTCACGACTGCACTTCACATCAAAGATAATGTCCGCTCCCGGCATGCGTGAGAGCAGGTCACGGGCATAAAGCATCATCAGGCGGTCAGGCCAGATAATTTCACCTTTTGGCGTAACCACACCGAGACGGTCGCCATCGCCATCAAAGGCGATGCCGATGTCTGCGCCATGCTGTTTTACGGCAGCAATCAGGTCGCGGTAATTCTCCGGCTTGCTGGTATCCGGATGGTGCGCCGGGAAATTTCCGTCGACATTCATATGCAGCGGAATGATCTCGCAGCCGAGCACGGCAAACAGTCGCTCGACCACAGGCCCGGCAATGCCGTTGCCGCAGTCCACGGCGACTTTCATCGGCCGTGCCAGCACGATATCGCGACCAATTTCGTCGATATAGCGTCCACTGACATCTTGACGACGCACCTTGCCCTCGCCGCTGGCCAACTCCCCGCGGGCAATGCGCTCGCGCAGTCCGCGGATACGCTCGCCAGTCAGGGTGACGCCATCAATGACAATTTTCAGGCCGTTGTGATTGGCCGGGTTGTGGCTGCCGGTCAGAGATACGCCGGACTGGCTGTCGAGTACTTTGGCGGCGTAATACAGCACCGGAGTTGGTGCAGGGCCAATATCAATCACGTCACGGCCGCTCATGGTCAGGCCGCGAATCAGCGCTTCCGACAGCTCCGGGCTATGCAGGCGACCGTCTCTGCCGACAATGACCGTTTGCTGTCCTGCCTGAAGCGCTTCGGTGCCAATTGCCCGGCCAAGCAGTTCGACGGTTTTGGGGGTCAGCGTCTCTCCGACAATACCGCGGATGTCGTATTCCCGAAAAATGGATTCCGGCAGCTGTTCACCGCTAATTGCGGAGGTAGCGGAATCGGTTAGCAGGGTGCTGTCTGCGGCGCTAAGACGAAATTCATCTTCATGGGTCGGATTGCCAGCAATGCGTCTTGACGTCGCCGGCGTTCCCGGTGCGTTGCCAAGTTCGGCCAGTTTACGCAGGCTGGCTATGACGGCTTCCAGTGGCGGGAAGGACAATTGACCTCTGGGGGATGCCTGGCCATGGTCGGTGAGATCTCCGGCAAAATGTGCGAGCAAGGCGGCATCCTTGCGCAAGGCGCTGGTGGCGGCATAAAAAGCAGAAAATATCGCCAGTGTGACAATCAGTAGCATGCCGACACCAACCAGCACGAACAACGTCAGCAAACCAGGATCCTGGGCCCCTTTCGGTACAATCACCTGTACTTCAACTCCGCCAGCAGCTTTCTGTGATGCCTGTTGCCCCTCACTGGTGACGCGCCCGCTAGTGAAAAGAGGTTGCCCGCCGGGTTGTTTCAGTACCACATAAACATTGTCCGGCGTCATTTTCGCGATCAGCGCACCCAGCTCGGAGAGCGGTTGTTCGAGCAGCACCATGGCGCCGGAGCTGGTGCTGCGCGATACATACAGCATCGGCGGCTTGCCTGGCACCATGGCAGAAACCGGGCCGTCAGCGTCGCGCGCTTGCTTGAGCACATCCCGGGCAGTGAATGACAGAGAGTCTGGTGGTAACACCTGCTCCGCAGGAAGCAATGTAACGCTGGCGCCCGGCAGTGCAGCGGAAAGCGTACTGGCCGCAACCGGATTTTCACCGGTAAAGGCTTGGTCCACTTCCGGGTTGCCGGCAATGCCGGAAACGGAGGCCTCTGCGGTGCGGACGACATTGCCAAGCAGAGCGGTGTACTGGTCTGCCAGTGTACGAGCCAGAAGCTGTTCGCTCATTTCCTGATGGCGACCAAACTGAAGCCAGCCCATGGCAAGGCTGCCGACAACAATCACCAGAGCACTGATGGCAGCTGCGCTGCCAAGGTAACGGGTCATCCCGGACCCGGTTTTCGAGCCTGAGCCGATTATCGGCGTGCCCGAGCGCTTACCGGCTTTGGCCGGCTTGGTGTTTTCTTGCAACGTTTCCGGCGATGCTGATTTCTTTTTCATTATCTGCTTCCCCCTGAATCCTTTAACCGGCGATTAACGCCGGCCGCTGTGGCCGAAGCCACCCTCGCCACGGTCAGTGGCGCTGAAACTGTCAACCTGTCGCAGGGATACCTGCTGCACCGGAACGATGACCAGCTGGGCGATGCGGTCACCCGGTTCGATGGTGAAGCTGAGATCGCTGCGGTTCCAGCACGACACCATCAGCTCGCCCTGATAATCAGCGTCAATCAGGCCAACCAGATTGCCGAGCACGATGCCATGTTTATGACCAAGTCCCGAGCGCGGCAGGATCATCCCTGCATAGCCCGGATCCTCGATATAAATGGCCATGCCGGTCGGCAACAGCAAGGTCTGCCCCGGCGCGATCACGGTGGTCTGTTTTACCATTGCGCGCAGGTCAAGGCCGGCGGCGCCATCGGTAGCGTGGCTCGGCAACGGGAATTCGTGGCCAAGCCGGGGGTCGAGAATACGGAACTGCAATTCCATTCCTGCTCCTGATTTATTTACTGCCCTGGCGGATCGAGATCAGCTCGATCAGCTGTTTGGCAATCTGCCGCTTCGAAGCGAGCGGCAGAACCTTGTGGCCACCCGGCCAGATTACTGTCACGGCATTGTTATCACTGTTGAAGCCGACGTTCTCGCCGGATACATCATTGGTGGCGATCATATCGAGCTTCTTGTTCTCCAGTTTGCCCTGGGCATAGCTGATGACATCGCGGGTTTCGGCAGCAAAGCCGACGGTGAACGGCCGGTTGTCGTGGGCGGAAACGGCAGCAACGATATCCGGGTTCTTGATCAGGGTCAGGTGCACTTCTTCGGTGGACTTCTTGATCTTGTGATCGGCGGTAACCATCGGCCGGTAATCAGCTACTGCGGCGGTGGCAATAAAAATGTCGCAGCCAGCCGTAACTACCTCCAGACAGGCTGCATACATATCCAGCGCTCGGGTGACATCGCGGCGCTGTACCCGCGCCGGCGTCGGCAGGTTTACCGGGCCGGCAATCAGGGTCACCCGGGCACCGGCTTCGGCCGCCGCTTCGGCAAGGGCAAAGCCCATCTTGCCGGAGCTTTTGTTGGTGATATAGCGCACCGGGTCGATGGCTTCCCGGGTGGGTCCGGCGGTGATTACCACATGGCGTCCGGTCAGCATCTTGTGATCGAAGACATTGGCCGCCGCCAGCGCTATTTCGCCGGGCTCCAGCATCCGCCCGGGGCCGACGTCGCCGCAGGCCTGGCTGCCCGAGGCAGGGCCAAAAACGTGAATTGCCTTTTCCTGCAGGATCAGCAGATTGCGCTGGGTAGCGGGGTCTGCCCACATTTGCTGGTTCATCGCCGGGGCAATGGCTATCGGCGCGCTGCTTGCCAGGCACAGGGTGGAGAGCAGGTCGTTGGCGTGGCCGTAGGCGAGCCGGGCCATAAAGTTGGCGCTGGCCGGTGCTACCAGCACCAGATCAGCCCAGCGAGCCAGCTCGATATGGCCCATGCCGGCCTCTGCTTCCGGGTCCAGCAGGGTGGTATGCACAGGATTACCGGACAGTGCCTGCATGGTCAGCGGAGTAATAAACTCACAGGCGCTGCTGGTCATGACCACGCGCACTTCCGCGCCGGCCTCTTGCAGCCGCCGCACCAGATCGGCGCTTTTGTAGGCGGCAATGCCGCCAGACACACCCAGCAGGATGCGCTTGTTGACCAGACGTTCCATATGAAGGGTCGCTTCAGGCAAAAGACGTAATTAAGGGCGTCTAGCGTACCACTGCCGCCCGAGGTTGCGTAGTGACCGCACACTTTGGGTTGATCTCCCACAAGGGTTGATGTCATCGACTGGCAGACCACTATTCAGTAACGGCTCAAGGTGGTCGCCTGCAATGCAAGGGTGGAGTGGTATGGCGATCAGTGACTGGCCGGCCGGCGAACGGCCCAGAGAAAAGCTGCTGCAGCGCGGCGCCGAGGCGCTCAGTGACGCAGAGCTGCTGGCAATATTCCTGCGCACTGGCAGCCGCGGTCGTACAGCGGTGGATCTGGGACGCGACCTTCTGACTGGCAGCGGAGGCTTGCGTGGATTGCTGGATACGCCGCCTGCGCGGCTCAGAGCACAATCCGGGCTTGGCGATGCCCGGTTAGCGCAGCTGCTGGGTGCGCTGGAACTGGGCCGACGATATCTGGAGGCCGGGCTGGTTCGCGAGCATTCGCTGACAAGGCCTGAGGACGCCGGACGTTTCCTGCTGGCCAAGCTGCGCCGTTACCCTCATGAAGTATTTGCCTGCCTGTTTCTCGACAACAAGCATCGGGTGGTGGCGTTTGAGGAGCTGTTTCGGGGTACCATAGACGGCGCCGCCGTATATCCGCGCGAGGTGGTCCGGCGTTGTCTGGAACACAATGCGGCGGCATTGATACTGGCGCATAATCACCCCTCCGGCGTTGCCGAGCCGAGCGAAGCGGACCGCTCGATTACCCGGCGCCTGGTAGAGGCAGTGGGGCTTG
The DNA here is from genome assembly GCA_040235405.1 of Alcanivoracaceae bacterium. Lineage (GTDB taxonomy): Bacteria > Pseudomonadota > Gammaproteobacteria > Pseudomonadales > Alcanivoracaceae > PGZG01. Next base: position 14,673 of record JBECKT010000091.1, on the reverse strand, counting down.
TGGATGTCCGGATATTGGATCATCTGGTCATCGGTGATGACCATTGGGTGTCGCTGGCCGAGCGTGGCTGGTTGTAGCGGGCCGGTCATATCGGGTATTTGATCCTGAGTTGCTTGTACCTCCGGCGCCCTTCTGGTATAAAACGCGCCTTTTCCGGGGGCGTCTCCCCCGTAATCGATGTCGGAGCAAGACAATGTCCAGAGTTTGCCAGGTTACCGGGAAGCGTCCGATTACGGGCCACCACGTTTCTCACTCGAACATCAAGACCAAGCGTCGTTTCGAGCCGAATTTGCACCATCACCGTTTCTGGGTTGAGTCCGAGAAGCGGTTTGTGCGTCTGCGCGTCTCCTCGAAAGGCATGCGGATCATCGACAAGCTGGGCATTGATGCGGTCCTGACCGACGTCCGTGCCCGTGGCATCAAGGTCTAAGGAGACAGGTCATGGCCAAGAGCGGCGCTCGTGAAAAGATCAAGCTGGTTTCAACTGGTGGTACCGGTCACTTCTACACCACCACCAAGAACAAGCGTAACCACCCGGAAAAACTGGAAATGAACAAGTTTGACCCGGTGCTGCGCAAGTACGTCCCGTATAAGGAAGGCAAGATCAAGTAAGCTCTTCGAGCTAACTGAGCTGCATAAAAAAGCCCGGCAGTGCCGGGCTTTTTTATGGCCGCCGGAAGGCGGCCCCGAAGAAGGCAGTCAGTCTCAGGCAACGCCAGGCGCCATGGTGTAGGCCTTCAGTTTGGCGGAGAACTCTTCCAGAGAGCGGATACCGGACGCTTCTGCCTCGGCACACCAGGCACGCAGCGCCTCGACCATCTCGTGCGAATTCTGGCTGGTGCGCGACCAGATGTCCTGCAAGCGCAGACGGAACTGGTAGATGGCGGCCAGTGTTTCACTCTCTGACATCAGTCGACCAAGTTTCTCGCGGCTGCTTTCATTGATCAGGGTGTCCTCGCGATGCAGCAAGGTGCTGGCGCGGCGGAAAAATGCACGGGTGGCTTCCGATGCCCGGGCCTTCTCTTCCTGGAACACCGGCACAATCACTTCGCGGCGGTAGCGGGCCATTACCTGGAACCGGTTTTGCATCAGGGATCGCAGGGTATCAATGTCGATGCTGGTCTTGTCCTCGGCGAACACCGGTCGCGGTGGCACCTTGTTCACTTTGGCCAGATGCAGCTTCTCGAACAGACGAATCCAGGCCCAGCCCATATCGAACTCGAAGCGGCGCACTGACAGCTTGGCCGAGTTCGGGTAGGTGTGATGGTTGTTATGCAGCTCTTCACCGCCAATCAGGATGCCCCAGGGGACAATGTTGCGGGACGCATCACGGCATTCGAAGTTGCGGTAGCCCCAGAAGTGACCGATACCGTTGATGACGCCGGCAGCAAATACCGGAATCCACATCATCTGCACGGCCCAGATGGTGATGCCTATCGGCCCGAAGCAGACCAGATTGATAGCGCCCATAAAGGCAATGCCCAGATTCGGGAAGCGGCTGTACAGGTTGCGCTCGACCCAGTCGTCCGGCGTGCCGGTGCCGAACCGGTCCAGCGTCTCCTGATTGCGCGCTTCGGCCTGATACAGCTCGGCGCCTTCACGCAGCACTTTACCGATGCCGAAAATCACCGGGCTATGCGGGTCGTTCCCGGTTTCGCAAAAAGCATGGTGCTTGCGGTGAATCGAGGTCCACTCTTTGGTGTTGGTGGCGGTACTCAGCCACAGCCAGAAGCGGAAAAAATGCGCCAGCGCCGGGTGCAGATCCAGTGCCCGATGGGCAGAATGGCGATGCAGGTAGACGGTGACACTGACAATGGTGACGTGCGTCAGGACAAGGATGATCAGCACCACCTGCCAGGCGGACGGGGAAAAAAGACCGTTGAGACTCATGAGGATTCCACTGCGTTAATTTGTCTTTGTAGCGTGATTGATTTTGCGCGAATGCGCGTTCAGTAAACAGTGCCGATGGTGACACTTTTATGCCCGAATTACCCGAAGTCGAGACTACCCGTCGCGGTATAGCCCCCTATCTGGAAGGGGCCACTATTGTCCGCGTGAAGGTGCGCCAGCCGCAACTGCGCTGGCCGGTGCCGGCGGAGGTCATCAATTTGCGCAGGGCCCCCGTTCAGGCAGTGCGGCGGCGGGCAAAGTTCCTGCTGATTGATCTGCCGGCCGGGCAGATGCTGATTCATCTGGGCATGTCCGGTAGCTTGCGGGTGCTGCCGTCGGGCACGCCGGCTGGCAAGCATGACCATGTCGATATCGAACTCAGCAGCGGTCAGATGCTGCGTCTCAATGACCCGCGCCGGTTTGGTTCGGTGTTGTGGACGGCGACGCCAGATCATCACCAGCTGCTCGATCATCTCGGCCCGGAGCCGCTTGGCCCGGACTTTGATGGTGCCCGGCTGGCGGCCCGGGCCGCCGGGCGCAGGCAGTCGGTAAAGGTCTTTATCATGGATAACCGGACAGTGGTCGGGGTCGGCAATATTTATGCGCAAGAGGCCCTGTTTCTGGCCGGCATCCATCCGTCCCGTCAGGCGGGCCGTATCAGCGCAGAGCGCTATGCACTGCTGGCCGAGGCTATCCGCACCGTGTTGAGTCGGGCAATCGCCGCCGGTGGCACCACGCTGCGGGACTTCAGCCGGGTCGACGGCCAGCCGGGCTATTTTGCCCGGAACCTGTCGGTTTATGGTCGTGCCGGCCAGTCCTGTCTGGTTTGTGGCACGCTTTTGAAGGGCGGCCGACACGGCCAGCGCACTACGTGCCATTGTCCGCAATGTCAGCGCTGATGGGTTGCCGCAGTGGAATCAAAGGTGTAGATTGTGAGCAATTGCCGGTTTATTAAGAACTTAGACGCCATAATGGCAGCGTTACATTAACTATAACAAGCAATTAGAGGGTTCCATCATGTTGCGAGCAAAGCGCCCGGTTCTGGCCTCGTTCCTCGCCTTCAGTATCTTGTTCGCAGGCGTGGTGCCGGTGGCGTACGCTTATGGCCCGGACAGTGACCGTCCCGGCGAAGTGGCGATGATTGCAGATACATTTTTCGCCCGTCCGGTTCTGGCGGCTTTTTCGCTGATTGGGCTGGGCGTTTTTACCCTGGCGCTGCCCGCGTCTATCCTTGGTGACAACGTCGATGAGTCAGCAGAGAAACTGGTGCGAGTGCCTGCGCGTTCCACCTTTCTGCGTTGCGTGGGCTGTACTCCGGCGCAGCACGATTTCCTGCAGAATGAAAAAGCAACGGAAAAAGCAAACCGCTGATGCCCGTCGTGCACCCGGTGCCCTGATTTGCCAGCAGCGTAAGAATTTCTGACGGAGAAGAAAAATGAAAAGAAGTTTTATCGGCTTGGTTGCTGCTGTGATGGCTAGCCTTGCGGCGGTGGCGCATGCAGGGGATGGCAATGCCTACATTGGCATCAACTACATGCTCATTGAGCAGGAAAGCCGCTTTGGCGGGGCTGAAGACATTGAGACCGGCGAGACGGTGGTTCGATTTGGCGGTGAAATCACAGATTATTTTTCCTCCGAGTTGCGTCTGGGCACGACTACCAACTCGGCAGAAGATGGTGTTGCAACGTTCAAGAACGTGTATTCCGTCGGTGGCCTCCTGCGTCTGCGCAAGGAGCTCGGCTCACTCACACCGTATGTAGGGCTCGGCTACATGTGGAGTCGGGAAAAATTGTCCCGTGCCGGCGCGCTGTCCGGAGAGCGGGAGGTGTCTGATGTCGCTGCTGCGGTTGGTCTGGATGTTTCTCTGGGCGAGAAGCTGGGCTTGAATATTGAGTATTTTGCCATGTCTATGGAAGCCTTTGGCAGCAGCATCAATCGCAATGGTCCGTCAGCGGGCTTGTTCTGGCGTTTCTGATTTCTGGCCCGCGACCCTTGCCGCGCCGATGCCTCTGGGGTCGGCAGCAGCCTCAAGTGTGTCGGTTTTACTATTCCACAGGATCGCCTGCATGTTGCCGTAGCGGCGACCGGTCGATTCCATTTCATGGCCGCGCACCAACAGTGATTTGCCCGCTTCGGTGCCAACGAAATCAGGTTCTGCCCGAACCATGTCGGGCTGAAACTGATGATGGAAGCGCGGCCGTGACACCCAGTCCTTGACCGGCTTGCCATCCAGCGCTTCCAGCGCCGCCAGCATCACCATGCTGATAATACGGCTGCCGCCGGGGGTGCCGAGAATGGCAACTTTTCCGTCCCACTCGATAAACGTCGGTGTCATCGATGACAGCGGTCGTTTGCCCGGCGCGATGGCGTTGGCTTCGCCGCCAATTAGCCCATAAGCATTCGGCACGCCCGGGTTGGCAGAGAAATCATCCATTTCGTTGTTCAGCAACAGGCCGGTGCCGGGCACAACAAAGCCGGAGCCAAACGGCAGGTTGATGCTGAGTGTGGCGGCAACCCGGTTGCCGTCCTGATCAATAATGGAAAAGTGGCTGGTGTGATTGCCCTGCTCAACGGTCACAGGTTTGCCGAGACTGGCTGACGGTGTCGCGCGGTCAAGCCTGATGTCAGCGGCCAGTGCCGTGGCGTAGTCCTTGTCGAGCAGCTGCGTAATGGGCATATCAACAAAATCCGGATCACCGAGGTGCAACGCCCGGTCACGGTAAGCGCGGCGCATGCTTTCAATGGCAAGGTGCGGCAGCAGTGCCGGGTCAGGTCGGCCGTCGTTGAAGCGTTCCAGAATGTTCAGTGCCTGTATCAGTACCACGCCGCCGGAAGAGGGGGGCGCTGCACTGATGATTTTGGCGCCCCGGAAAGTCCCGGTGACCGGTTCGCGTTCCACGACCTTGTAGCTGGCCAGATCTTCCACTGACCAGAGGCCACCGTTGTCGAGCACGCCGTTGACCAGCTTCTGCGCCAGCTCACCACGGTAGAAGCCGTCATGGCCGTGTTCTGCCAGCGCTTCCAACAGCTCGGCAAGTTCAGGCTGGACGATCAATTGGCCGGCTGCGGGCACCTCACCATTGCTGAGGAAAATACGGCGTGCATCCGGCGAGCGGTTCAGAACATCGCGACGCATCAGGGCGAGACGACGATAGTGTTCTGCCACCGGGAAGCCCTGTTTTGCCAGCCGGATAGCTGGCGCCATGCTGGTGGATAGTGGCAGACGACCGTAGCGAGAGGCCAGATGCGCAAGCGCTGCGGGCTGGCCGGGAATGCCGGCGGCACTGGGGCCATTGACTGCCCAGTCGCGCACCACCTGGCCACGATTATCCAGATACATATCGCGGCTGGCGGCGCCCGGTGCGGCTTCGCGGCCATCGATCATGATATTGCGACCGCCATCGGCCTGATGCAGCAGCCAGAAGCCGCCGCCTCCCATGCCGGAACCATGTGGTTCTACCACAGCCAGCGCTGCGCTGACGGCAACTGCGGCATCGAAAGCATTGCCGCCCTGATCGAGTATCTCAAAGCCGGCCTCAGTGGCGAGCGGATGGGCCGATGCGATGGCCGCTGCGGGCGGCTTGGCGTGGCCCGGTAATGCGAGGACGACCAGCAGGATGGCGCCGAAGCGGGTAATCAGGGTCTGGATCATGAAAGCCTCCTTACAATGCTGCAGCCGCTGACCGCAGCCGGACGGCCCGACGTCATGGCCGGGCATCTCGCTTGCGGGTCAGTGCTGTTGCCACCGGGGCCGGTACGAACTTGCTGATGTCACCATCCAGCAGGGCGATCTCCCGCACCAGACTGGAGGAAATATAGGAAAGGTGTTCCGCCGGGGTCAGGAATACGGTTTCCAGATCCGGTGCCAGCTGACGGTTCATGTTGGCCAGCTGGAACTCGTACTCGAAGTCACTTACCGCACGCAGGCCGCGCAGCAGGATATTGGCATTCTGGTCGGCGCAGAAATGGGCCAGCAGCTTGGAAAAGCCGACCACCTTGATATTGCTCAGGTGAGCCAGAGATTCCTCCGCCAACGCAACACGCTCTTGCAGGGTAAACAGGGGGCCTTTTTTCTCGCTGGCGGCGATTGCGACAATCACCTCATCGAACATCGCTGCGGCTCGCTCGATCAGATCCTTGTGCCCATTGGTGATCGGGTCAAAGGTGCCGGGATAGACAACACGGTTGGTCATGGCCAACTCCACTGAAACCGGAAGAGCGGCAAGGATAGCCGCTCGGGCCGGCAACCGAAAGGCCGCCGGCCCGAGCGGGGTCAGGCCTGTAGTGTGGTCGCCAGACGGGTGGCGTTGCGGGCACTGATGCTGTAGATGGTCAGCTGCGGGTTGACGCCGAGGCTGGTCGGCAGCACCGAGCCGTCGAACACATACAGGTTCTCCAGATGGTGATAGCGGCCATCACTGTCTGTCAGGCAAAGCTTCTGCTCCGCACCCATAGTGCAGCCGCCCATGACATGAGCGCTACCGGCGCCGGTCAGGCCGGGCGCGTATTTCAGGGTCGGGATTATGCTTTTCGCTTCCTGCCAGCTGCGGAAGAACGGCGCGTCACTGTGGCCCGGACGCACGCTTCGGGCACCGGCAGCGAACAGCATTTCCGTCATGGTCAGGTGACTGTGGCGCAGGCCATCAAGCACATAGTCATTCAGTGTATAGTCGAGCACGGCATCGCCGTATTTGCTCAACTCGACATTGCCGCCCTGGCTTTCTTCGTGGAAACCGTCACGGGTCAGGGCAATTGCTGCGGCGTAATGTGGCAGGCGTTCCGCCAGTGCCCGCGCTCTGCTGCCATAGCCGCCGATCAGCGAAATCAGCAGGCCCGGATGAGTCGGCATCACTTCCATCTTGTAGCCGATAGCGCCGTCGACACCGTCGCGCCAGGTGAACTGATCGGAATAAAGCGATTGCGGCGCGCCATAGTAGCCGTCAACGCGCTGTTCGAAATCACCCAGCGCCTGCGTGGTAGGATGCAGGAAGGTGCGCTTGCCGAGGCGTTTGTACGGATCGGGCACACCGGCGCGCATCAGCAGCGCCGGTGTATTGATGCCACCACCGGCGGCAACAATGGTCTTGGCCCGGACGCGCACCATTTTTCCGGTCGGACGGCGACGCGCATCCAGTGCCTGACAGATCACTGCGCTCACCCGCTTGCCATCATGCTCCAGCGTGCGCGCCTCGGCGCCATGCACCAGCGTGGCACCGTGCTGCATGGCCGAGGGCAGGGTAGTTACCAGCATGGATTGTTTGGCATTGGTCGGGCAGCCGGTGCCGCAGTAGCCCAGATTCCAGCAGCCATCAACGTTGCGCGGAATCACGCCCCAGCTCCAGCCAAGCGCTTCGCAACCGGTTTTCAGTGCGTTGTTATTGGCATTCGGGGGCATGGCCCACTTGCTGATCTTCAGCCGCTGCTCCATCTTTCCGAACCAGGGATCAAGCTCGCTACGGCTTAATCCCTTGACGCCGAACTGGCTCTGCCAGTAGGACAGCGTCTGCTCCGGGGTGCGAAAGCTGGAGGTCCAGTTCACCACTGTGGTGCCGCCGACGGCACGGCCTTGCAAAATGGCAACGCTGCCATCCTTGGAGGCTCGGGCGGCACCCTCCTGATACAGGTCACGATAGGCTTCGCCTTCGTCCATGTTGAACTCGTCGGTGCTTTTCAGTCGCGCCGCTTCAATGATGATCACGCGCAGCCCGGATTGGCTGAGAATCTCGGCGCTGACACCACCGCCGGCACCGGAGCCGATGATGACAACATCGGCTTCGAGGTCGGCATCTTCATGCAGTTGCGAGGCATCGATCACTGACCAGCCGTTAGCAATGCCTTCTTTCCATGGGTCAATAACGCCACGGATTTCCAGTTTTGACAAATCGTTCATGCATTCACCTTGCGCGGCGGGCCCGGGTAACCGGTGGTTTTGGCAATTTCGGGGTCGGTGTACCAGGCCATCGTCAAAGGTTGGCACAAACCGTTAAAAGCGAGACGGGCAAAGCTGTTCTGGTTACTGCTCCATTTGGCCAGGCCACTGTCGATCGCCTCACTGCTCTGTGATGCGGGATGCGCCCAGGCATCCGTTACCCACCAGCGGAACGCGCCCAGTTGCAGTACGTCGTACAACTTGAACAGGGCATCGCGGCTGCCTTGATTGAGGCCATCAAATAGCGTGTCCAGGCGTTGCAGTGCAGGCTGTACGTCAGCCTTTCCGTTGGGTAGCGCGCCGGCAAGAATCACGGGGACCAGTGGTGTCAGCAGTTCAAGGTCGGCCGGACGAAGATGCAGATAGCCGTCCGCTGCGATCATCGGCGCACTGCAGCCGCTCAATGAGGCAACGCCGGCACCGCCGGCAAGCAGGGCAGAACCAAAAAAACCGACGCGAAGAAACTCGCGCCGGCCAAGGGTCAGGGACTCGTTCATCCGTGCCTCACTTCATCAGGTATTTGTAGATGAACTTGTGTATGCCACGACCAAACGGTGGCAGGATATTTTTGGTCGGGTTGATGCGACCGCGACGGAACACGCCCTTGGTATTGGAGAAGGTCAGGAAGCCTTCGAAACCATGGTAGTGCCCCATGCCGGATGGGCCGACGCCACCAAACGGGAGGTCGTCGACGCCAACCTGGGTCATGGTGTCGTTAATGGCTGCACAGCCGGAGTGGGTATTATTGAGTACCTGATGGGCGCGTTTCGTGTCCCAGTCAAAGTAATACAGCGCCAATGGTCGCGGACGGGCATTGACGTAGTCCATGGCCTGCTGCAACGAGTCATATTCCATCACGATCATCAGCGGCCCGAATATTTCATCCTGGGCAATCTTCATGTCGTCACTGACATTCATTACCAGGGTGAACGGAATCTTGCGCGACTGGCTGAAGTCTTCGCCGGCCGGATTCACTTCCACCAGTGTCGCACCTTTCTGGCGCGCCTCTTCCAGATAACCGATCAGGCGTTTGTGCTGACGCTCATTGACCACTGAGGTCAGGTCCGGGTTGTTGACCATGGTCGGATACATCTGAGTGACCAGCGCTTTGAAAGCGGCAACGAATTCGTCGGTCTTGCCTTTTGGCAGCATGACGTAATCCGGTGCTACACAGGTCTGGCCGGCGTTGAAGCATTTGCCAAACGCAATCCGTTCCACGGCATCGCGGATGGCAAAATTGTCGCTGACGATGCAGGGGCTTTTGCCGCCCAGCTCGAGCGTCACCGGCGTCAGGTTCTCGGCAGCCGCGCGCATCACGTGGCGCCCGATCGAGGTGGCGCCGGTAAACAGCAGGTGATCAAACGGTAATTTTGAGAAGGCGACGCCGGCGTCCACTTCGCCGTTGAATACGGCGACGTGATCTTCGCTGTAGACCTCGGCAAGCATTTTTTTCACCAGCTCGCCGCTGGCCGGCGTCGATTCGCTCATCTTGATCATGACCCGGTTGCCGGCGGCCAGTGCCCCTGCCAACGGGCCAAAGGCCAGGTATATCGGGTAGTTCCATGGTGAAATAATGCCGACCACGCCAACCGGCTGATAGGACACCATGGCGGCGCCGGGCCACTGGGCGGCGCCAATCTTGCGCTTCTGCGGCTTCATCCACTTGCGCAGGTTCCTGGCGTAGTACTTGATGCCTTCGAGGCTGGTCATGATCTCGGCCAGCTTGGTCTCATCCGCGGAACGACCACCGAAGTCGCTGTTCAGGGCGGCGCAGATCTCGTCCTGATACTTCACCAGCAGCGGCCGCAGCCGGTTCAGGTGGTCAATGCGTTCTTCGGCAGTCGGATAGGGGTGGCGGTTGAAGGCGGCTTTCTGGGCCTGGAATACCTTCTCCATCCGGGTGATTTCTTCGCTCTGGCTGTACAGAGCCTGGACGTCGGCGACCATGGTTGTTCTCCTGATGTGCTTGACGATCGATTTTTAGAGCAATTACTCTAACTGTCAATCCCTGCTGACTGACGGTTGGGACCGGCTCGCATTGAACAGGATTTCTGGCTCGATATGACCAGCACTAAAGAGCGCATCCTTGCCACCAGTCTCGAGCTGTTCAACCGGCTGGGCGAGCGTAATGTCACCACCAATCATATTGCCGAGGCGCTGGGCATCTCGCCGGGCAATCTGTACTACCACTTCCGCAACAAGGGCGACATCGTCTTTGCCCTGTTCGAGCGTTATCAGGCCATGGTGGAGGCTTTTTTGCAGGTGCCGCCCGACCGGCCCCTGAGATGGCAGGACAAGGTCGGCTATTTCGAGTCTCTGCTGCAGAGCATGTGGGGCACCCGCTTCCTGCACCGTGACATGGCCCACCTGCTTAATCAGGACGAGCACCTGCGCGCCAGCTACAACGACTTTGTTCGCCACAGTCTGGCGCAGGGCTTGCGGGTTTACGAAGGGCTGCGGGCGGCGAATCTGATCGAGGTCGGCGATGAGGAGATGCAGGCGCTGCTGGTGAATACCTGGGTGGTGGCGGCGTCATGGGCCGGCTTTGTCCACAGCATGGTGCCGGCGGAGCGGCGCGACGAGGAGTTGGACCGGACCCTGCTACGGCAGGGCATTTACCAGATTGTCTGCCTTGAGGCGCCGTACTTGCGAGGGGAGGCGCTGGAGCATTTGACTGCGATGAAGGCGCGCTACAGTGCCGGCAATACGTTGGAGTTGTTGTTGCCCTGATTGTTGTTTTTCGGACGGCATTGCGGTTTGCCAGTGAACCTCTCTGGTCTCACATTTGAGAAGCCTTTGAAAAGCTGCCATATCTGTCGTAGGAGCGGCCCATCGGCCGCGATTTTTCTGAGCATATCGCGGTCGATCGACCGCTCCTACGGATTTTCAGGGCTTCCCTGAAAATCACATCATCTGCCGCAACACATAATGCAGAATCCCGCCATGGCGGAAATATTCCAACTCCATCGCCGTATCCAGTCGCACCAGTGCGGCGAAGGATTGTTCCTTGCCATCGCGCCGGACGATCACCCGGGTCACCCCGTGCGGCACCAGATCATTGAGCAGATCCGGCAGGTCGATTTCCTCGCTGCCATCGAGCTTTAATGTCAACCGGTCAACACCGTCGGGGAACTGTAATGGCAACACCCCCATGCCGATCAGATTCGAGCGATGAATCCTCTCGAAGCTCTCCGCAATCACCGCCCGCACACCAAGCAAATTAGTGCCCTTGGCGGCCCAGTCGCGTGACGAACCGGTGCCGTATTCCTTACCGGCAATCACCACCGTCGGAATACCGTCCTTGATATAGCGCATCGCGGCGCCATAAATCGGCAGCACTTCCCCCTGTGGCATATGCCTGGTGATGCCGCCTTCCGTGCCCGGCACCATTTCATTTTTAATGCGTATATTGGCGAAGGTGCCGCGCATCATCACTTCATGATTGCCGCGTCTTGAGCCATAAGAATTGAAATCCTTTGGTTCGACGCCATGGCTTTGCAGGTAATGGCCCGCAGGGCTGTCAGGTTTGATGCTGCCTGCCGGTGAAATATGATCGGTGGTGATCGAATCGCCGAACAGCGCAAGAATGCGCGCACCGCCGATACCGGTCAGTGCCGGTGGTGTTTTGGTCAAACCATGGAAGTACGGCGGGTGCTGAATATAAGTGGAATTATCTTTCCATTCATAGGTGGCAGCCTTCGGAATCGGCATCGCCTGCCAGTCTGCGTCGCCGTCAAATACCGAGGCATACTGGTTGCGGAACATCTCGCCGGTGACATTTTTCAGTGCTGCCTGGACTTCCGCATTGCTTGGCCAGATGTCGCGCAGGTAAACCGGCTTGCCATTCGGATCACGGCAGATCGGGTCCTTGCTCAGATCAATTTTGACCGAGCCGGCCAGAGCGTAGGCAACCACCAGCGGTGGCGAGGCCAGCCAGTTGGTCTTCACGCTCTGATGGACGCGGCCTTCGAAATTCCTGTTGCCGGAGAGCACCGAGGCAACCATCAGGTCGCCGTCATGAATGGCATGCTCGATGACGTTTGGCAGTGGCCCGGAGTTACCGATGCAGGTGGTGCAGCCATAACCAACCAGCTGGAAGCCGAGTGCATCAAGATCGGTTTGCAAGCCGGATTTGGCCAGATAATCGGTGACCACCTTGGAGCCCGGCGCCAGCGAGGTTTTCACCCAGGGTTTGCGCCGCAAGCCTTTTGCCAATGCTTTTTTTGCCAGCAGGCCGGCGGCCAGCATCACCGATGGATTGGACGTGTTGGTGCAGGAGGTAATGGCGGCAATCACGACATCGCCGTGGCGCAGTCTATGGGTCTGGTCTTCAATGACAATGCTGACTTCGCCGGGTGTGTGCGCCACCTCCGGCTGAATGCCGCCTTCGCTTTGCATGGCGGCGACATCGCGCACCGGAATCTGTTTGCTTTCCAGGTGGGCAAAGGTGGCCGCAACCTTGCTCAACGGCACGCGATCCTGCGGCCGCTTCGGCCCGGCGAGGCTGGCCTCGACGGTATCAAGATCCAGTGACAGCAGGTCAGTAAACACCGGTTCTGTCATGCCCGGTTCACGCCACAGACCCTGTGCCTTGCTGTAGGCTTCGACCAGTGCAATGGTGCTGCCATCGCGGCCCGACAGGGTCAGGTACTCCATGGTGCGTTCGTCGATCGGGAAGAAGCCGCAAGTGGCGCCATACTCCGGTGCCATGTTGGCGATGGTGGCGCGATCCGCCAGTGACAGATCGGCAAGGCCATCGCCGCAAAACTCGACGAATTTTCCAACCACGCCGCGCTTGCGCAACATCTCGGTGATGGTCAGCACCAGATCAGTGGCAGTGATGCCTTCGCGCAATTTTCCGGTCAGGCGAAAGCCGATCACTTCCGGGATCAGCATCGACACCGGTTGGCCGAGCATGGCCGCTTCCGCTTCGATGCCGCCGACGCCCCAGCCAAGCACGCCGAGTGCATTGATCATGGTGGTGTGGGAATCCGTGCCGACCAGGGTGTCGGGATAAGCCCAGTGTTCACCATTTTTTTCTTCCGACCAGACGCTGCGGGCCAGATATTCCAGATTGACCTGATGGCAAATGCCGGTACCCGGTGGTACCACGCGGAAATTGCGAAAGGCTTGCTGGCCCCAGCGCAGAAACTGGTAGCGTTCGCGGTTACGTTCATACTCGATGCTGACGTTGTCAGCAAAGGCGTCTTCATCGCCGAAGCGGTCCACCATCACCGAGTGGTCAATGACCAGATCCACCGGCGTTAGCGGATTGATACGCTGTGCATCACCGCCGGCTGCGGCAATGGCGTCGCGCATCGCGGCGAGATCGACCACTCCGGGCACGCCGGTAAAATCCTGCATCAGTACCCGCGCCGGCCGGAACGCGATTTCCCGGTCGGATGTGCGAGTCTCGGTCCATTTCACCAGCGCGCGAATGTCATCCTTGCTGACACTGGCACCGTCTTCAAAGCGCAGCAGGTTTTCCAGCAGGACTTTCAGTGAAAATGGCAGTCGATCAAGGCTGCCCCAGCCCTGTGACGCCAGTGCCGGCAGAGAGAAGTAGCGGTAGTGATGGCCGTCAACATCCAGCGTGGCGGCGGTGCCGAGACTGTCGTTGCCAAAGGCGGAGGTGGTCATGGTTGTCTCCCTGTCTGGTCCGTGAGGGGAATCTGATAGTACGCCTCGCCGCAGCGGGACTCAAAAAGCGTCACTCAGGGTGTCTGATCGTTGCTGGCCTGATCGTTGCTGAACAAGGCGTCGAGTTCGCGCAGCAGGGCCAGCAGGCGGCTGAGGTCCTGATCGGCAAGCTGTAATGCTTCCTCCGCCATAGGGGCAATCTGGCAACGCTCGGGCAACGGCAGGGCGCCGTCAAGGAGAGCACGAAAGCGCGCCACCATTACCCATTGCAGCCATTCCTCGAACCCCATGCGATCGGCGAAGAACGGCATGCTACTGGCAAAGGCCTGCTCCTCCGGCGGCTGTCCGGACCAGCAGCCGATCAGGCGCAGTTCCGCCTCGATATCATCAAGCATGCGCGACAGGTGCAGGGCGCGTGGATCAGTCATCAATCATCGCCAGCAGGTCGCTCAGTTCGTGCAGGTTGTGAATGCGGTGCGGATGCTGATCCAGATGATCCGGCCAGCGCTGATCAAGCAGGTTGGCCCAGACGGCGTGAAAGCCCTGCTGACGGGCTGCGTGAATATCTTCCTCAGGATGATCGCCCACATGGACCGCCTGATTGGCACTCACGCCGGCGGATTTCAGTGCCGCCAGAAACATGTCCGGTTCCGGCTTGCGGCGGCCGACCGATTCAGCCGAGTGATGGAAATCAAACAGCTCATGGATGCCGATTTTTTTCAGATCGGCGTTGCCGTTGCTGAGCGCACCGAGCTGGTAGCTGTCGGCCAGCATTTCCAGTATTTCCAGCGCGCCGGGGAAAAACACCACTTCGTTGCGGGCGTCGTGAAAAACCCGGAAGCCCTGATCGGCCAGCTGGGCCGCCTCATTGGTACAGTAGCCGGCTTCACGAAAACCCTGCGCCAGTGCGTCGCGGCGCAGGGCGGTCAGGTTGTGAACATAGCCGGGTTTGTCGCGCAGCAGCTGGTCGCGGATGCGGATCATGGTATTGCGGTTCATGTGGGCCGCAGCTTCCGGGTAACGCTCGGCAATCCAGTCGGCACAGCGCCGGTCGGCCCGGCGGATCACTTCATCCACCGGCCAGAGGGTGTTGTCCAGATCAAAAGTGATCAGTTTCAGCGCTGCCATGGGCTAAATGGTAGCCCCCAGGGTATGTCCGGGTCATTACCGATCAGCGCTGACTGCTATTATCAGCCCTTCGACTGAGGCTGGTC
>JBECKT010000099.1:0-10643 GCA_040235405.1 Alcanivoracaceae bacterium | reverse complement strand
GCTTAAGTCATGCTCAGCAAAACCATAATCACTCAATGAATGACTCGATAGTGCTGATATCTTTTTTGAAGATATCGCCCCATCAGAGCTCACACGTTTGTCTGCCTGATTGTTAAAGAGCTGCGGGGTCACCCCCGTCGAGAGAGGCGCCATTCTACTCAGACGACTCTCTCTGTCAAACGTTTTTTGAAAACTTTTGTTTAACCCGGACTAGCCCAGACGCACCCGGGCAATCTGTTTCTTGCCAGCCTGCAGCACCGGGCTCTGTCCCCGGGAAAGACGCAGGTCAGGCGCGCATTGGTGGCCATCCACATAGACAGCACCCCGCTCCAGCAGATCACGGGCCGCCGCACTGTTCTTCACCAACCCTGCCATCCGCAGTACCGCCGCCACCGGGAGATCATCCACACCGGCCTCCAGCAGCACCTCCACCTCTGGCAGCTGATCCGGAATCTCGCCAAGGGTGATCTGGTTGCCTGCCGCATTCGGCGCCTGCGCCGCAGCCTCGGCACCATGGAACCGGGTCACCATCTCCACCGCCAACAGGCGCTTGGCCTCGCGGGGATCACCAGTCTGCCCGGCCTGCTGACGCCATTCATTGATTTCGCTCAGGGACCGGGCGCTAAGCAGCTCAAAGTAGCGCCATATCAGCTGATCAGGCATCGACACCAGCTTTCTGTACATGTCCCCCGGCTGGTCGCTGACGCCAATATAGTTGCCGAGCGACTTGGACATCTTCTGCACCCCGTCCAGGCCCTCGAGAATCGGCATGGTTATGCAGATCTGTGGCTCCTGACCATAGTGCTTCTGCAGGGTCCGCCCCATCAGCAGGTTGAACTTCTGGTCGGTACCGCCAAGCTCCACATCCGCCTGCAGCGCCACCGAGTCATAGCCCTGCACCAGAGGATAGAGAAACTCATGGATGGCGATCGGCTGCTCGCCACGGAAGCGCTTGCTGAAGTCGTCCCGCTCCAGCATCCGCGCCACGGTGTACTGACCGGCCAGCCGGATCATGTCGGATGCGCCCAGTTTGTCCATCCATTCGGAGTTGAACACCACCCGGGTGCGGGCCGGATCCAGCATCTTGAAAACCTGCTCCTGATAGGTGGCAGCATTGGCCAGCACATCCTCCCGGGTCAGCGGCGGACGAGTCGCACTCTTTCCTGTCGGGTCGCCGATCATGCCGGTGAAGTCACCGATCAGGAACATGACCTCATGACCGAGCTCCTGAAACTGGCGCAGCTTGTTGATCAACACCGTATGGCCAAGATGGAGATCCGGCGCCGTAGGGTCGAAACCTGCTTTTATACGCAGCGGCCGGCCACTTTCCAGTTTGCGGATCAGGCCTTCCTCCTGAATAATTTCCGCAGTGCCACGCCGAATCAGGGCGAGCGCATCTTCCAGCCTGGCCATGTATACTCCCGTCAGCTATTGAGTAGGGTCGGAAAAGTTGCCGATTGTAACATCTGCACCGCCACACAGAAGGGCGCAAAATTGGCCGAAGTGTGCTTCCATCCTATATATTCCGGTCAGTTACCCTGAATAATTCGGCAATTTCTGCAGGATCATGACTAAGCCACTGTCTTTAATGATTTTTTTCCTGACCCGCTTCCCCCGCATTCATATTGCGGCAAGTCTGGGCCTCGCCATATTACTGGGCGCAGCCATTCTGCTTCCGGAGACCGGCTCGTCTGTGCCCAGCCGCCTGGAGTCCATGGAGCTGGCCCTGCCGGACCGCGAAGGCGGCATTGATATTGCGGATGCGGGCATCGAACCGGTCAACAACTGGCGCGAGATCACTGTTCGCAGCGGCGATACACTTGGCAAGCTGCTACGCGACAATGGCATCCCTGCCAACGAGGTCCATGCTCTTGTGAGCTCCGATCCTCTGCTGAAGCAACTGGCCAGCCTGCGCGTCGGCGACCTGTTACGACTCGATATTGATGAGCGCGGCAGCCTGAAGGGCATTGAGCACCAGATCAGCCGGGTGGAAATGCTGCGCGGCCGGTTTGATGGGGTCAGCTGGCAGGGCGAGCACGTAAAGCGGGACTACGAACGCCAGCTCAGTTATGCCGAAGCCGTCATTGAGGACTCCCTGTTCCTGGCCGGCCAGCAAGCAGGCATGACCGACAACCTGATTATGCAGCTGGCCAATATCTTTGCCTGGGACATCGATTTTATCCTCGACATTCGTCGTGGCGACCATTTCCGGCTGCTTTATGAAGAGCTGTTACTGGATGGCGAAAAAGTTGGTGACGGCAATATCCTGATGGCGGAATTCTGGAACCGGGACAGGAAAGTTGCCGCTTTCCGGTTTGAAACATCGGATGGCCGGGTTGAATATCTGGATGCACTTGGTAACTCCATGCGACGTGAGTTTATCCGCACCCCGGTGGAATTCGCTCGAGTAAGCTCACGTTTCAATCCCAATCGTCGGCACCCGGTCCTGAATACCATTCGTGCTCACCGTGGCGTTGACTATGCCGCACCAACCGGTACTCCCATTCGCGCCGCAGGGGATGGCCGCGTCGAATTTGTCGGCAAAAAAGGCGGCTACGGCAATGTCGTGATCATTCGCCATGGCCAGGCCTACAGCACGCTTTATGCACATATGCGCAATTTCGCTCGTGGCATTCGCTCCGGCACCCGGGTCAAACAGGGGCAGACCATCGGCTATGTCGGCATGACCGGTCTGGCCAGCGGCCCACACCTGCATTATGAATTTCTTGTCAACGGCGTGCATCGCGACCCTCTCACGGTGCAGCTTCCCAAGGCTCAAGGCATTCCCGAGGGCGAACGCAAAGCTTTTCTGGTTCATGTGAACAAGCTGCGTAACCAGCTGGCTCTGTATTCCGACGCCAGCACTCTGGCCGCCAATGAAACCCGTTGACGGTCTCTACATCGGCCTGATGTCAGGCACGAGCATGGATGCGATTGATGCAGTGCTGCTGCATTGCAGCAGCGAGCGCTTCAGCCTGCGGGGGACTCACAGCCACGCCATGCCACCCCGCCTGAGGGAGGAGCTCCTGCAGCTGTGCGAAAGCGGCGCCAACGAAATCGATCGTGCCGGTGTCGTTCATCTTGTACTGGGAGAGCAGTTCGCCGAAGCATCGCTGCAATTACTGAAAAAAACGGGCACTTCGGCATCCGAAATTATCGCCATAGGCTGTCACGGCCAGACCATTCGACACCGACCGGGAAGCCATGGCTTCACTGTTCAGCTTGGAAGCGCCGACGTCCTGGCTGTGCGCACCGGCATCGCGGTCGTCTGTGATTTTCGCAACCGAGACATGGCACTCGGCGGTCAGGGCGCCCCCCTGGTGCCGGCCTTCCATCGCGCCATGTGGGGCAGCATGCCGGGCACCGCAGTGGTCAACATCGGTGGAATGGCCAACATTACCTGGCTGGAAAACGGCGATGTGTCCAGCGGTTTTGACACCGGCCCCGGCAACGTACTGATGGATGGCTGGATCCGGAAACATCGTGGCGAACAGTTCGATCAGGGCGGTCACTGGGCTGCCAGCGGCCAGTTGCAACCGACATTGCTTGCACGCATGCAACAGGAACCCTATTTCACTACACCGCCTCCGAAGAGCACAGGGCGTGAGCTGTTCTGCATGGATTGGCTGAACAACCATCTCAACGGAGAATCGCCCGAAGATGTTCAGGCAACGCTGCTTGAACTGACCGCCTGGTCGATTAGCGAGGCTCTGAAACCGCTAATTCCGGAAAGGGCGCTGGTATGCGGTGGCGGCGCGCACAACAAGGTTCTGATGCGGCGCATACAAACACTCTGCAACAGCACTCCGGTTATACCCACCGATGAAGTTGGCCTGAGCGCGGACTGGGTCGAGGGCGCTGCCTTCGCCTGGCTCGCCTGGGCGCGAATTAATCAGGTACCGGGCAATGTCCGCAAAGTAACCGGCGCACGCGCCGAAGCCGTGCTGGGAGCACTTTACCTGCCCTGAGTATCTGCCGATGCCGGGCCGGAACACTGCCGGCGTTGCTCCGGCTCACTGCCTCAGAAGGGTACTGCCTGATCCCGAAGTATCGTGAAACAGGCAGCTTCGGTTGTCTGATTCATATCAAGACAAAGGCGAGCAATGCCGCACTGCCACCAAGCATGGCTCCGGCCAGAATATCACTGGGGAAGTGCACGCCAAGCAGCACCCGGGAAAGACCGATGGCACTGGCCATAGCAAACACCAGTGGCGCCCATGCCGGGAAAAATGCCGCCACAGACACTGCGAAGACGAAAGCTGCAGCAGTGTGGCCGGAGGGAAAGCTGAATCGGTCGGAAGGCCGGATAAAGGCCGACAGGCTCTCCACCGCATCGGCAGGCCGGGGCCGCCGAATCAGGTTTTTCAGCAACAGATACAATGGTAGCTCGATCAGGAATGCGCTTAGCAGCAGTTGGGTAAATGCGGCCACCTCGGGGACTGCAAAGTACCAGAGTAGCGCTGCGACTACTGCGTAGAAGGGGCCGTCGCCCAGCCTCGATACCTGTCTGGCAATGCGGGCAATGCGCACGGCGGAAGGGCGACCGAGAAGCCAGTGCATGGCTCGCAGGTCGTAGCCGGTCAGTCTGTCGAATGTTTTCTCTCGTTGTGTATTCATACCGCCATAATCCGCCCGCATCAGGGCGAAAACATGACAGACCAACTACAGTTTGATGACAGCGCTCAAGGGGCCGCTTTCTTCCAGACTTGCTCCAGACGCTGGTCACGACCACAACGGGAGCGGTAATAGCTGTAGCGCAGCGGATTGCGTTTAGCGTAATCCTGATGGTATTGCTCCGCTGGCCAGAAATTTCCTGCGGGGAGAACAAGCGTCGCTATTTCACCCTTTAGCTTTCCCGAGGCAGCCAAAGCTTCCTTCGACGCGAGTGCCAGTTTTTCCTGATTCTCGTCAAGATAGAAGATTGCACTGCGGTAGTGATAGCCTCGGTCACAAAACTGTCCGCCAGCATCCAGCGGGTCCACCGTCGGCCAGAATGCGTCAAGCAACCGCGAGTAATCGGTTTTCTCTGGATCGAACACTACCTTCACCGCCTCCAGATGGCCGGTGCCGCCACGAGACACCTGCTCATAGCTGGGACGCTCCAGCTCGCCGCCGATATAACCCGATGTGGTCGACAGTACTCCGGGAACCTTGTCGAAATCCGCTTCGGTACACCAGAAGCAGCCGCCGGCGAAAATCGCTACGCCCTGTTCCGCTGATTGTTCGGCGGCCGCCAGCCATGTCGGCAACAGCATCAGTATGGCAAGAAAATATCTCATCACATCACCCTCTCAGCGCCGGCAAGGCATCACCACTGACGATAAAACTCAGCGCCACGCCATTATTGCACCAGCGCTGGCCCCGAGGTGGCGGACCGTCGTTGAAAACGTGGCCCTGATGGCCGCCGCAGCGGGCACAGTGATATTCGGTGCGCGGAATGATCAGTTTGAAATCCCGACTGGTGCCGATATGGCCATCCTCGATCGGCCGAGTGAAGCTCGGCCAGCCGGTGCCGCTTTCATACTTGTGCTCGCTGGAGAACAGCGGCAAATAGCAGGCGGCGCAAATGAACGTACCGTCACGCTTTTCATCATTCAAAGGACTGCTACCGGGCCGCTCCGTGGCTTCACGAAACAGCACTTGCCAGGCCGCCTCGGAGACCTTGTCGCGCCAGCTGTCAGCAGACACATCCAGCCTCATTACCGGCGCGGCGGCCCGAGCCAGCGTGACCGGCAAGCCGGCGGAAACACCGAGCAACAGGGCATGCTGTAGAAAACGTCGTCGCTGCATGGCTATCTCCTGAACATACACAGCAGTGAACCGCAGAGGCTGTGAGGAACCGATCAAATCCGGCCCTCTCTGGGCTCCCTTCATGCTGATGCCTGAAATCGGAATTTGTTACGGTCGAGTCAGAATAGTGCCGCTTCTTCGTCCGTCAGGGCACGATGCTCGCCCGGCGCCAGCGCAGGGTCCAGCAACAGCGGCCCGATCCTCTCTCTATGAAGCGCCTCGACATGATTGCCCACTGCCGCCAGCATCCGCTTGACCTGATGGTAACGGCCTTCATCAATGGTCAGACGCAGACAGCAGTCATCAAGCAGTTCAACCTGAGCCGGCAGGGTTGGCCACTGCTCACCGCGCAACAGAACACCGTGGCGCAACTGCGCGATCATTTGCCCGGTCAAGGGGCGCGCAGTCGTGACACGATAGACCTTGCTGCAGGAGGATTTCGGTGACGTGATCCGATGGGACCACTGGCCATCCGAACTCAGCAGCAGCAGGCCAGTGGTGTCGGCATCGAGGCGTCCGACGATATGCAGGTCCCGACGTAACTCAGCTGGCAACAGCTGGAGCACCGAAGCGCCGTCGCGGTCGGATGTGGAACTGACCACGCCGGCAGGCTTGTGCAGCATCAGGTAACGGTGTCCAGGCAAGCTGAGCAGCTCACCTCGGCAGCGCACCTTCTGGCCCACCTGAAGCTGCAGGCTCGCCTTCGGCCGAAGGTTGTGATCGACACTGATCTCGCCACGGCTGATCAGTATCTTGACCTCGCGGCGTGACAGGCCGGTGGCATGGGCAATGTAGAAATCGAGTCTCATGCCGGCATTCTAGACCGGCTCAACGCAATCGGGTGATAAAAGGCTGAGAGAAATCCGCCACTGGCATATTGTCCGGGCCAGACCGTTCACGCACCCGCCAGGCATTAGCCTCAAGACTGACACCACCCAGCCCGTCACGGCGAAAGCCGACGGTAATGAAATGCTCGCGGGTACGAGGCTTGGGATAGGCAGACAGCACAAATCCGGGCCGAGTAGACACTGCCCAGTTGCCATTCTGATAGTCCACCGGGCTGGCAAGCCATCCCAGCCGCGCCGCCGTCGCATTATCCGGAAAACGTTTCGGCTTGAGCTTCGCTGTCGCGGTGGCCACACCGTTCAGGCCAGTAAGGTTCGACAGTGGTGAGGAAATAATCTCCACCAGCCTGCCGCCCTTCGAGCCGAGCGGCGCCGAGGCAATCCGGCCAAAATGCACATCACCACTGAGCAGCACCACATCGTGTCCACTGCTGGCTAATGCGGCCAACAGCGCCGCGTACTGCTCGGGAAAACTGCGCAGATTGCGCTCTTGCGATTCGTCACCAACAATCAACGGTTGTGGCACCAGCAACACACCGGGGCAATCAAGGTTGCGCGCCCAATTGCATAATTCGGCAAACGACTGCCCCGGCAGAAACCGCTTGCCACGGCGGTATGAACGCAGGTCGGCAATGCAGAATGAAAGCTCATTACCGATAGCAAAGGTTTCAACCTGAGTGCTGCGCTGGATATTTCGGACACCATCACTCGACGCCCGCGACCATGCCCGGCGCACCGGCGACAATTTCAGGGGCAGCAGAGTAGGCAGCAGCGAGTCATAAAACGGGTAGTCGTTCCAGTACTCATGGTCATCCGGCAGCATCCAGGTGCCGCCGCGAGTCAGGATGCTGCCCAACGCCTGCCAGTGAAGGGCATAGTCGTTCGCGACACGCTCTCTAATCTCCTTCGGAATCAGCGACAATGAATCAAAGCCGATATCCAGATAAACCTGATCGCCACTGAGAAAGGTAATATCGGGGCTGGCATGGCCACCATTCTCGTAAATGGCCTTGTAGGCTGCCGCCGCATGGCCGCCATCGCGGTGGTTGTAAAAGCAGCTGCCGAGCCCGACCGTGAAAGGCGCCTCGGTCGCGCCGGGGAGCACATCCGGCAAGGTGCCGAACTCGCCATCGCGCAGATATTGCCACGACGGCTGTGATCTTACTCCCGCAAGCGCTTCGATACGCCGCTCAAAACGCACCTGATATTGTTTCCCGGGTATCAGTCCGGCCACCATAACCAGCGCCCAGAAGCGCTGATTCATGTTTCTAAATGGCCGCTGCCAATCACTGCGAGCCAGCGAGTACTCCGTTTCCCGGCCCTGCTCATCGCGGAGCATGACCCGGGCGTGGTCCGGCATCTTCATAAACGGAAACAGGGTACCGACCCAGATTTCCGCCGACGTCTGCGTAACCCGCTGAATCACCAGCGACCACTGACTGGTATTGGTGTTGAGCACATCCTGACTCATGACGATCCTCCCTGATAAATACCTTTTTACGGCCGGTTACGGCCGTACTTGTCATGGCTCGACACCCACTCATCGGCGACAATAGCAGCGCCGAGCGACAACTCACCACACAGCACTACTGCAGCAATAATTTCCGCCAGACGATTGACCTTGCCGGCGCCATAACAACCCAGTACTTCCAGGCACTCACGCTGTGTCGGCAAGCCGGTACCGCCTCCATAGGTCGCCACTATCAATGCCGGGATCGTCACCGAAAAATAGTAATCACCGTTATCTTTCAGCTCGGTATAAACCATACCGGCAGAAGACTCGGCGACATTGGCGACATCCTGCCCACAGGCAATAAACATGGCGGCAATACCGTTGGCAAAATGCGAGCCGTTATTCACCGAACCGGCCAGCATAGCGCCCATATTGGATAACTGGCGCTGGTAATGCATCGCCTTGCTGCTGGTGTGCAGCACCTTTTCCACCATCTCCGCCGGCAGCGTCACTTCCGCCACTACCCGCTTGCCGCGACTGTGCAATGCATTAACCGTGGAGTGCTTCTTGTCGGTATCGAAATTGGCGGCCAGAGTGAAATGCTCGAGGCCAGCCGGCTTCTGCTCCAGAATCCACTGACAGGCATGGCGGGTTGCCTTGCTGACCATGTTCTGGCCGGCCGCATCACCGGTGGTGTAATTGAAACGTAGCCAGCGCATCTTGCCCTGAGCGAATTGCTGGATATCGCGCAGCTGGCCGCTTTTTGTGGTTTCTTCCGCCTTCGCCTTGATGGCAAAGAAATGCTCATGCACCCAGCGACCGAAGTCGCGCGCAGCACGGGCATTCTCGAATACGAACAGCGGCGCCCGCTGCATGCAATCATCAATCACTGTGGTGGCAATGCCACCCGCCGCGCTGGCGATGCGCATACCGCGGTTATAGCTGGCCAGCAAGGTGCCCTCGGTGGTCGCCATCGGAATATAGAAATCACCCTGAGCATGCTCACCATTGATCCGTAGCGGCCCGGCAAAACCAAGCGGCACCTGCGCGACACCGGAAAAATTCTCGATATTGCCGGGCAGCACCGCAGGATCGAAGGAAAAACTGGCAACATGCTTCAGTACGGCTGAGGTCTTGCCGGTAATAAAGGCACGTCGCTCGGCGGCCATTTCCGGACTGTAGTCACGCTCGGCATGGCGCGGGATCTTGTTGTTTTCTGTCACCGGAAACTCCGCTCTGCAGGAAGAGCGGTATGCATAGCATGGCGGCTTTAGCGAGACAACGCAGAATTGACGCCAGCGCGTCAGGATGCGAACCGTTTCAGACCGAGAACGAGGAGCCGCAGCCGCAGGTCGAAGTGGCGTTGGGATTCTGGACAACAAAGCGACTACCCATCAGGCCCTGCTCGTAATCCACCTCCGAGCCGCTCAGGTACTGGATGCTCATGGCATCTACCAGCAGCGTGACATCAGCATTGTCAACCACGGTATCGTCGTCGTTAACGCGTTCGTCAAAGGTGAAGCCGTAGGAAAAGCCGGAGCAACCGCCACCGGTGATATACACCCGGAGCTTGAGGGCAGGGTTGCCCTCTTCCTCACGCAACTCCCGCACCTTGGCGGCGGCACGGTCGGTAAATGTGATAACGGCGGCTTCACTCATGGCAACAATCAGGCTGCTGGCTGGCAGCGCATGGTGTAATACCCGACAAAAACAGTCAAGTATTAGCTCTGGAGCATCAGGCCTGAGGCTCGACCTTCTTGCCGTCCTTACCACTACCACCATTGACCTGATCCGGGTGTGGCAGATGCTTACGCTCGTTCTGGCGCACCAGCTTGCCATCTACCTGAGCCCCCATGACCATCTCGATCAGGGTGTAGTAGACATTGCCTTCTATCACCGCCTTTTCTGCCAGCTCAAGGTGCTCGGAGGCATGCACATCACCCTCGACCTTGCCATTGACGACAATTTTCGGCACCCGGATTTCACCCTGGACCTTGCCGCTTTCGCCAATCACCAGACGGCCGCCTTCGGCACCGACACTGATATTGCCAATCACAGTGCCAAGTATATGCAGTCCGCCAGTGAACTGGATATCACCACGAATCTCCGCACTCGGTGCGACCAGGGTATGGTTGCTGTAGTTTTCTTTTACCGGTTTTTTATCCCGCCCAAGCACCGCTTCTCTCCTGTAACTGCCAGATATAGGTTTTTTCGGTTTTCTGGTTACGCCGGGCACTGTTGATCGCCTCAACAGTAATCTGCTCCGGAACAATGTCTGCGGGCAAGCGCAATTTCCCGGTCAACTCCTGAAAGTAACGGAACTTGAACCGTGTTTCACTGCCTTCTGCAAGCACATCGCTGCCGCTGAGCTGAACCGTCTCCTCACCCTTGTGGGCGGCAAGCTTCAATAACACATCACCAGCGATGTTATTGCGATTGTCTCCAACCTGGGTCAGCACCAGCCGGAAGGCAAACTCACCTTCCGTCGCAGTGGCGACCAGATCAAACTTCTCTATCCTGAGGCCCTGCTCGACCGAGCCCGGTGCCATCACGCT
>JBECKT010000078.1:0-24415 GCA_040235405.1 Alcanivoracaceae bacterium | reverse complement strand
CCGCCCGCTCCCCCCCCTCACCGCCGGGGGGGGGGCGCCCCGCTCCTACAACACATATGGCAGTTTTTGCAGAGGCTCCGGCTTCTCTCCTCCCGCTTCCAGCCGCTCCGACAAAGATCAACGCCGGCTGAATTCGTGCACCGCCTCGATAAACACCCGGGCGTGCTCCGGGTCTACTTCCGGGGTGATGCCATGGCCAAGATTGAAAACATGGCCGGGGTGATCGCCGAAGTCGTTCAGAATGCGTTTCACTTCAGCACGAATGGTGGCCGGTGAGGCATACAGCACCGCCGGATCCATATTGCCCTGCAGGGCAACCGTGTCACCGACCCGGCGACGGGCGTCGCCAATATTGATGGTCCAGTCCAGACCGAGTGCATCACAACCGGTGCCGGCCATCGACTCCAGCCACAGGCCGCCATTCTTGGTAAACAGAATCACCGGCACGGCACGGCCTTCATGATCACGGATCAGGCCGTCAACGATCTGCTTCATGTAGCGCAGGGAAAACTGCTGGTAGGCCTCGGCCGACAGTGCACCACCCCAGGTGTCAAAAATCTGCACCGCCTGGGCACCGTGGCGAATCTGCGCATTCAGGTAGGTGATTACCGTCTGCGCCAGCTTGTCGAGCAACTGATGCGCGACTTCCGGCTGGTCGTAGATCATTGCCTTGAGATGACGAAAATCTTTTGATGAACCGCCTTCCACCATGTAGGTGGCCAGCGTCCACGGGCTGCCGGAGAAACCGATCAGCGGCACCGAGCCATTCAACTCGCGGCGAATGGTGCTGACCGCCTTCACCACATAATCGAGATCACTTTCCACATCGGGAATCGGCAGTGCCTCGACATCTGCTGCTGTCCGAACAGTTTTCCTGAAACGCGGGCCTTCGCCGGTTTCAAAATACAGGCCCAGGCCCATGGCATCGGGAATGGTAAGAATGTCGGAAAACAGAATAGCCGCATCCAGCGGATAACGCGCCAGCGGCTGCAGTGTCACCTCACAGGCCAGATCCGGATTAGTGCACAGATCCATGAAACTGCCGGCTTTCTGCCGTGAGGCACGATATTCCGGCAGATAACGACCGGCCTGACGCATCATCCAGACCGGGGTCATGTCCACAGGCTCGCGCTTCAGCGCCCGCAGGAAACGATCATTCTTCAGCGGCGCAAAGCTCATCAGACATCCAGATAGTCGAGAATACCCTTGGCCGCTTCACGACCTTCCCAGATCGCCGTGACGACCAGATCAGAACCACGCACCATATCGCCACCGGCAAAGATTTTTTCGTTGGCGGTCTGGAACGGGAACTTCTGCTTCTCGGCGGCGCGCACGCGACCGGACTCGTCGGTGGCAATACCTTTACCTTCGAACCAGTCCGCCGGGCTCGGGCGGAAACCGAAAGCGATCAGTACCGCATCCGCGGGCAAAATGGTTTCGCTGCCCGGAATCGGTTCCGGACGGCGACGGCCATTGGCGTCGGCTTCGCCAAGACGGGTTTCGACCACCTTGACGCCGGTAACCTTGCCGTTCTCACCGACAATTTCGATCGGCTGGCGATTGAACAGGAACTCGACGCCTTCTTCACGAGCATTGGACACTTCGCGACGCGAGCCCGGCATGTTTTCCTCATCCCGGCGGTAAGCGCAAACCACGCTGGCCGCGCCCTGACGAATCGAGGTGCGGTTACAGTCCATGGCGGTATCACCACCGCCAAGCACCACCACACGTTTGCCGTTCACGCCAATAAAGTCAGCTGCATCTTTCTCGAAACCGAGATTGCGATTGGCGCTGGAAACCAGGAACGGCAGCGCATCGTGAACACCGGCCAGATCTTCGCCGGGGAACCCGCCTTTCATGTAGGTATAGGTGCCCATGCCCATAAATACGGCATCAAACTCTTCGAGCAGCTCGTCAATGCTGATATCACGACCGATTTCGGTGTTCAGGCGGAACTCGATGCCCATGCCTTCAAAAATTTCCCGGCGCTTGGCCATCACCGGCTTTTCCAACTTGAACTCGGGAATACCGAAAGTCAGCAGGCCGCCGATTTCCGGGTAACGATCAAAGACCACCGGCTTGACGCCACTGCGCACCAGCACGTCGGCGCAGCCGATGCCGGCGGGGCCGGCACCAATTACTGCCACCTTCTTGCCAGTCGGCACAACTTTCGACATATCCGGGCGCCAGCCCATGGCAATGGCCGTATCGGCAATATATTTCTCGGCGGAACCGATGGTGACCGCACCAAAGCCATCGTTCAGGGTACAAGCCCCTTCACAAAGACGATCCTGCGGGCACACCCGGCCGCACACTTCCGGCAACGCGTTGGTCTGGTGACACAGCTCCACCGCTTCCATCAGATTGCCTTCCGCAATCAGCTTCAGCCAGTTCGGAATGTAGTTGTGCACCGGGCACTTCCACTCGCAATAGGGGTTGCCACACTCCAGACAACGGTGCGCCTGATGCTCCACTTCCCGGGTTTCAAACGGGTAGTAGATTTCCTCGTAACGGTCCTTGCGCAGGGAGATGTCCTTCTTCTTCGGATCCTTCCGCGGCACATCCAGAAACTGGAAATCATTGCTCAGTCGTTCAGCCATCGCTCTCTACCTCATCAGGCCGGGTTGGCGCGGGTGCTTTTCAGCAGGTGGGCCAGATTGGCCGCCTTCGGCTTCACCAGCCAGAACTTGCGGCTCATCGCATCGAAGTTATCGAGGATGTGCTGACCCCAGGCGCTACCGGTTTCTTCCACATATTCACGAATTACCCGCAGCAAATGGCTGCGATGCGCTTCGGTGGCCTCGGTGCTGATCCGGTGCAGCTCGATCAGTTCCGGGTTGATGCGGTCGAAGAAATCATTGTGCTCATCCAGCACATAGGCAAACCCCCCGGTCATGCCGGCGCCGAAGTTGACCCCGGTGCGCCCAAGCACGGTGACACAGCCGCCGGTCATATACTCGCAGCAGTGATCACCAGCACCTTCAACAACAGCGTGGGCGCCGGAGTTACGCACGGCAAAGCGCTCGCCCGCAGTACCGGCCGCCAGCAACTTGCCGCCGGTGGCGCCATACAGACAGGTGTTGCCGACAATGGCGGTGTCCTGACTGGCAAAGCTGCTGACCTTCGGCGGCGCAATCACAATACGGCCGCCGGCCATGCCTTTACCAACATAATCATTGGCATCGCCTTCCAGATACAGATGCAAGCCGCCGGCATTGAACACGCCGAAGCTCTGGCCGGCAGTGCCGGTCAGGCGCACCCGCAATGGGGTTTTTTCCATATCCAGATTGCCGTAACGCCTGGCGATCTCGCCGGACAGACGGGCACCGATGGAGCGATTGCAGTTGGTGATGCGGTAATGGAACGAACCGCCGGTGCGATTCTCGATCGCCGGCAGCATGTCCGCCACCATCTGCTCAGCCAGCTCACCTTTATCAAACGGTTCATTGCGCTTGCTCTCGCAGAATTGCGGCTTGTCCGCCGAAACATTGTCGTTGCGCAGAATCGGCAGCAAATTCAGTTTGCCCTGACGCGGGGTAAGCCCTTCACTAATGGTCAGCAGATCGGTGCGGCCAATCAGATCGGCCAGCGAACGCACCCCCAGAACCGCCAGCAAGTGACGCACTTCCTCGGCAACAAAACGGAAATAGTTCATCAGCATTTCCGGCGCGCCGATAAAGTGGCTCTTGCGCAGATCATCCCGCTGGGTGGCGACACCGGTGGCGCAATTGTTCAGGTGACAGATGCGCAGGTACTTGCAGCCCAGCACCACCATCGGCACGGTGCCGAAACCGAACGATTCAGCACCGAGAATGGCCGCCTTGATTACATCCAGACCGGTCTTCAGGCCACCGTCGGTCTGCAACCGCACCTTGCCACGCAGATCGTTCATGCGCAGCGCCTGGTGCGCTTCCGACAGACCCAGTTCCCACGGCGAGCCGGCATAACGGATCGATGTCAGCGGGCTGGCTGCGGTACCGCCGTCATAACCGGAGATGGTAATAAGATCGGCATAGGCTTTTGCCACACCAGCGGCAATCGTGCCGACGCCCGGCTCGGACACCAGCTTCACCGACACCAGCGCATCCGGATTAACCTGCTTCAGGTCAAAGATCAGCTGCGCCAGATCCTCGATCGAATAGATATCGTGATGCGGCGGCGGCGAAATCAGCGTCACCCCCGGCACCGAATGACGCAGCCGGGCAATCAGCTCGTTGACCTTGCCGCCCGGCAACTGGCCACCCTCGCCCGGCTTGGCGCCCTGCGCCACCTTGATCTGCAGCACTTCGGCATTGACCAGATAATGCGGGGTAACCCCGAAGCGACCAGACGCCACCTGCTTGATCTTGGAGACACGCTCGGTGCCGAAACGGGCCGGGTCTTCACCGCCTTCACCGGAGTTCGAGCGGCCGCCAAGACGGTTCATCGCCGTGGCGATGGCCTCGTGTGCTTCCGGCGACAGCGCGCCCAGCGACATGCCGGCAGAATCGAAACGCGGCAGGATTGCTTCAATCGGCTCAACCTCGTCCAGCGCCAGCGGTTCCACATCCGCCTTCAGACGGAACAGGTCACGCAGCGTGGCAACGCCGCGATCATTCACCAGAGAGGCAAACTCGAGATAGTCGTTGTAATCGCCGGAGTTCACCGCCTTGTGAATCGCATACACCACATCCGGGTTGAAGGCGTGGTATTCCTTGCCGTAGATAAATTTTAACGCGCCGCCGGCATCAATCGGCTTGCGCTGCTTCCAGGCGTCACCACGCAGGATGCGGTGGTCTTCCTCGAAATCGCCGAAATCAGCGCCAGCGATACGGCTGGCCGCACCATGGAAGCAGATGTCCACGACTTCATCGGCGATACCAATGATCTCGAACAGCTGGGCACCACGATAAGACGCAATTGTCGAAATGCCCATCTTCGAGATGATCTTCAGCAGGCCCTTGTTGATGCCCTTGCGGAAGTTCTTCTGCAATTCGATGGCGTCGCCGATCAGCTCGCCGGAACGAACCATATCGGCAATCACGTCATAGGCCAGATACGGATACACGGCAGTGGCGCCAAAACCGAACAGCACGGCAAAGTGATGCGGGTCACGGGTGGTCGCAGTTTCAACAATGATGTTCGAGCTGCACCGCAGGCCCTTGACGGTCAGGCGGTGATGCACTGCGCCGGTTGCCATCAGCGCGTGTACGGTGAGCTTGTCCTGAGCGATGCCGTAATCAGACAGCACCATCAGCACCTTGCCGGCGCGCACCGCCGCTTCCGCCTGATCACAGATATTCAGCACCGCCTGCTTCAGGCCAATGGCGGGCTCATAGTGCAGGGAAATACGCTCGGTGCTATAGCCCGGGCGGTCGATACGCAGCAGGTTGGCAAACTTCGAGTGCGACAGAATCGGCGTCGACAGAATCGCCCGATCAGCATGGTCGGCGGTTTCCTCGAACATGTTGCGCTCGGCACCGACACAGGTTTCCAGCGACATGACGATTGCTTCCCGCAACGGATCGATCGGCGGGTTGGTCACCTGGGCAAACTGCTGCCGGAAAAAGTCATACAGCGGACGCTGGCGCTGTGACAACACCGCCATCGGCGTATCATCACCCATCGAGCCGACCGCTTCCTGACCGGCTTCGGCCAGTGGCCGCAGCACCTGATCGCGCTCCTCAAAGGTCACCTGAAACAGCTTCTGATAGGCCAGCAGCTGATCGGAACCGATTTCGTCGAGACGCTCCACTTCGGTGTCATAATCCGCTTCAATCCGCAAGGCATTTTCCTTCAGCCACTTGCGGTACGGGTGACGCACCTTGAGACGGTTGTCGATATCGGAGTGCTTGAGCAGCTCGCCGGTTTCGGTATCAATGGCCAGAATCTGGCCCGGCCCGACCCGGCCCTTGGCGACCACATCTTCCGGTTGATAGCCGTGCACACCGACTTCCGACGACAGCGTGATAAAACCGTTTCTGGTAATCACCCAACGGGCCGGACGCAGACCATTACGGTCAAGCAGACAGACCGCGTAGCGGCCGTCGGTCAGCACAATACCGGCCGGGCCGTCCCACGGCTCCATGTGCATGGAGTTGTATTCATAAAAGGCACGCAGGTCGGCATCCATCGACTCGACGTTCTGCCAGGCCGGCGGCACCATCATGCGCACAGCACGGAACATATCCATGCCGCCATGAATCAGCACTTCAAGCATGTTGTCCATGCTCGAAGAATCGGAACCGGTACGGTTAACCAGCGGCGTCAGGCTGTCGAGTTCCGGCAGCAGGTCGCTGACGAATTTCGGCGTGCGCGCCACTGACCAGTTCCGATTGCCTTCAATGGTGTTGATCTCGCCGTTGTGAGCGAGATAACGGAACGGCTGCGCCAGCGGCCAGCGCGGCATGGTGTTGGTAGAGAAGCGCTGATGGAATACCACGATAGCGGTCTGCATCGCTTCATCGCCAAGATCCGGGAAAAAACGCGGCAGGTCCACCGGCATCATCAGCCCTTTATAGGC
The DNA here is from genome assembly GCA_040235405.1 of Alcanivoracaceae bacterium. Lineage (GTDB taxonomy): Bacteria > Pseudomonadota > Gammaproteobacteria > Pseudomonadales > Alcanivoracaceae > PGZG01. Next base: position 17,913 of record JBECKT010000078.1, on the reverse strand, counting down.
GATAACGGTAGAAGACAGCGAACACACATAAAAGCAGCCGTCATTCTCGATCCGGTTTTCAGTACGACGACGGGCAAAGAACAACTTGCGATTCAGATCCGCAGCGCTCAGATCAGCACCGCCGATCAGCACCTGGGCAAAGCCCGGCAGCGATTCGAGCGCAATCGGCCCAAGACAGGAAGGATCGGTCGGCACATCACGCCAGCCCAGCACCTCAAGACCCTGAGCACGCAACTCTTCATCAATAACAGCTTTCTGCGCCGCCGCCTTGGCGGCATCGGGATTAACGAAAATCATGCCGGTGCCATAGCTGGCCGGCAGGGTCACGCCCAGCTCCGCGGCCACTTTGCGGAAGAACGAATCCGGCTTTTGCAGTAACAGACCACAACCATCACCGGTTTTGCCGTCAGCGTTGATGCCGCCGCGGTGGGTCATGCAGGTCAGCGCTTCAATCGCGGTTTGCAGCAACTGATGGCTGGCCTTGCCTTCCATATGGGCAATCAGGCCAAAGCCGCAGTTGTCACGGAATTCTCCGGGCTCATAGAGCCCGCGCACCAGCGTCGGATTCTGCTGCATTAACATCATTCCTCTTTGAAATTCAGAGACTTACAGAAGGCGGTGGCGACCTCGCCGAAACCGTCGGCGGAACCGTCGGCGAAAAAGGAAGCACATTCTACACACTGGACCCGAAGCGGACAAATGAACAGCCGTTTCCCGGATTTACAGGGAAGTCCGGGGCCTCAGCGCGCGGCGATGATCTCACTATGAACGGCGCGCAGCTCGCGTGGAAAGGGGCCGCGCTGGCGAAACTCGTCGGCCAGCTTGTCACGGCCTGCGGCGGCCTGATCGCGGGATGCCCAGGTACCGGACAGAACGACAAATACCACCCGGCCGTTACGGCGGGCACGATAATAGGCGGAACGCTCCCGGCCGAGCCGGTCAAGCATGGCGCGGGCTCCGTCCTCGGACGTCGCCACTGCCACCTGCAGGACCCAGCGTTCGGCCGGCTGGGCCAACAGCCAGTCCTCATTACGATAACCCAACTCAGCGGCCATGCCGGTCAGCGCCGGCCTGCTCTCTACCGGTGCCGGCTTGGGCGCAGGTTTAGGGGCCGGTTTAGGGGCAGGCGCTGGCGCTGGCTCGGGCTTTGGAGCGGGAGCGGGAGCGGGCGCCGGTGTCACGATCGGCTGCGGCTCTGGTTCTGGATGCGGTTCTGGATCCGGTTCTGGATCCGGTTCTGGCTCAACAGCAGGCACTGGCGGCAGATCCAACACCGCCACCGGCTGCTCTGCGGGCGCCTGATCCCCGTTTGGCCAGAACAGCCAGACCAGCAACAACAAACCCAGCACAGCCGCGAGATGACGCCAGGGGATAGCCAGCCCCGCCAGTGGCGAAGCGGTCCTGCGTGGCCGGGGACGATCCAGATCGGCGCGCAGCACGGGACCATTGCCCGGCGACTCCTCGGCGGCGCTATCCGCCGTTTCCAGCACCAGTGACAAAGGTATGCCGGCGCCCAGCAAGGCGGCCTCGGCATCCGGCTCTCCGCCGAAAATAACACCAAGACCGGACTCCGCATCCGTCGCTAACTGCCGCAACAGTGCTCGTGCGTCCGCAGCCAGGCACTCGGCATTATCAAGCACCACCAGTAGCGGGTTGTCGGTCTGGCCACGCACCTTGAGACCGACCAGAACATGCTCGTCATCTATTCCCAGCGCGTCTGCCAGATCCGCCCGGAGTGTTTCTGCAGTATGGAACTGCAAGGCATCGAAACGCAGCAACTCACTGCCAAAATCAATCAGCTTTTCCACTGCCAGACCGAGGCGCTCGGAAACTGCCTCGGGATCCGCGCCAACCAGCAACACCATCCGCCCGGCCATGGCCTCGGAGGTCAGCTGATCAACCAGCTCCTCTGTACTCAGCAGATCATCCAACCTCAGTCTCCCGCCACGCAGTCGCGCTCCAGCATTCGCATCAACACAGCTTCGTCATAATCCGCCGTGACCACACCATCGCCGATGGCGCGCAGTAACACCAGCCGCAGGCTGCCATCGTGTACTTTCTTGTCCAGCGCCATCAACTCGCGGCATTGTCCTGCGCTCATTCCCGCCGGCGGCTTCACCGGCAATCCTGCGCGGGCCAGAAGGCTCGACAGCGCTTGCACGTCATCCCGGGCCAGCCAGCCGAGCTCGGCAGACAGCTGCGCCGCCATAACCATTCCGGCTGCGACCGCCTCACCATGCAACCACCGGGTATAACCGGTAGCAGTTTCGATTGCATGACCAAAGGTATGGCCAAGATTCAGCAATGCCCGACTGCCCTGCTCGGTTTCATCCTCGGCTACGATATCCGCCTTGTTCTGACAGCTGTGCAAAATTGCCTCGGACAGCAATACCGGATCACGGGCAAGCAGCGCATCGATATTGACTGTCAACCAGCGATAGAATTCCCGATCACGAATCAATCCGTATTTGATGACCTCCGCCAGCCCTGCGGCAAACTCACGCGCCGGCAATGTGCCCAGCACATCGGTATCAATAATCACTGCTTTCGGTTGATGAAAAGCGCCGATCATGTTTTTCCCGCGCGGATGATTCACCGCTGTCTTGCCGCCCACTGATGAGTCGACCTGGGCAAGCAGTGTTGTCGGAACCTGAATGAAATCGACGCCGCGCTGATAGCAAGCTGCAGCAAAACCGACCATGTCACCGACTACGCCGCCGCCCAGCGCGATCAATGTCGTGGTACGGGCATGGCGGGCCGCCAGTAACTTGTCAAAAATCTGCTCCAGTACAGAGAGGGTCTTGAACTTCTCGCCATCGGGCAGCTGAAGCGTGTCCACCTGCAAGCCGGACAGGGCAGCAACCACTTTGTCGAGGTAGAAAGGAGCAATGGTGGTATTGGTTACCACCAGCACCTGACGGGCACGAACATGGCGTCGCAGCCAGTCGCCGCTGATCAGTCCTGCGCCAATGTAGATAGGGTAGCTGCGCTCAGCCAGCGCAACGTTGAGGGTATGCATGCAGGTTCTCCGGGCCGGGGCGGCCATTATCCGGCCGCTTCGATACCGAGACAACCAAGCACCTGATCCGACACCTTGCGCAGGCTGCCGGACGACGTCGGCACAACATGATGACAGGTTTCCCGGTAAAGCGGGTCGCGCACCTCGAACAGGCGGCGCAGTACCCCTTCCGGATCAGGCTGCTGCAACAATGGTCGATTGCGGTCCTGCCGGGTGCGCGCCAGCTGCACTTCAACCGGCGTCCACAGGTAAATCACTACACCACGATCGTGCAAGTGGCGCCGGTTCTGCTCGCACATGACCACGCCACCACCGGTGGCCAGAACAATGCCGGGCAAGGCGGTTAGCTCGTCAATGACTTCTTCTTCGCGGCGACGAAATCCGGCCTCGCCTTCGACATCAAAAATCCAGGGAATATCGGCCCCGGTACGATCCTCAATAACCTTGTCAGAATCGTAGAAGGGCCGTTTCAGAACATGGGCAAGATGACGACCCAGGGTGCTTTTTCCAGCACCCATGGGTCCGATCAGGAAAATGCCTGGCGCAGCATCACTCATGCGTCCCGCATCACTTCCCGGCCACCGCATCCTTGACCAGGCGGGGAGTGATGAAGATCAGCAGTTCCTGCTTGGTGTTCGAATTGACGTCTTTACGGAACAACCGTCCGATCCATGGCAGGTCGCCAAGAAACGGGGTTTTGAGCACTTCTTTGCGGGTATCTTCCTGGAAAATACCACCCAGCACTACCGTCTCTCCATCCGCAACAACCACCGCAGTTTCGACACGGTTGGTATTAATAACCGGTATCCCCGCCGCTTGAGTGTCAATGATCGCTCTATCATTATTGACCTTGATGCGCATGATGACCTTGCCCTCCGGAGTAATTGCCGGGGTCACTTCAAGGCGCAGCTCAGCGTTAATGAATTTTACTGCCGTCGCGCCACTGGAAGTAGCTTCCTGATAAGCAACCTGCTGGCCGGAAGCAATAACTGCCGGCTGCTGGTCCGCCGTCAACACTTTCGGCGTCGCCACCAGCTCAGCGCGGCCTTCGGAATCCAGCGCCGACAGTTCCAGATCAATGATGCCGGAATTACGATCGACCAGGCCAATCGACAGGCGGCTGGCAGCCTTGTTGATTACACCGAAATCCACCACTGCATCCTGCGGCCGATCAATGTCATAGGTGAAGCTGCCGTCATCGTCCGGATCCGTTGCGCCTTCACCGAAGTTGTAGATATTGTCATGTCGACCAGACAGCACCAGCGTCCGACCGGTACGATCCAGACGCCCCCCCTGATAGGCAGTCCCGCCCCAGCGCACCCCCATCTCCTTGGCAACATCGGTGCTTGCGATCACTACTCGGGCCTCGATCAACACCTGCTGGACCTCAATATCCAGAATCTGGATAACTTCGCGAATTTCCTCCAGCTTGCGATCGGTGTCCTGAATAATCAGGGTATTGGTGCGTTCATCAATCGCAATGGAACCGCGACTGGACAGCAGCGACCCTTCCGCCTTGATCAACTTCTCCAGATCAGCAGCGCGAGCATAGTTAATGCGCACATACTCGGTACGCAGTGGCGCCAGCGCTTCAATCTTTTTCTGACTTTCCAGTTCGAGCTGCTCGCGCGCAGCGATTTCATCCGCCGGAGCAACCAGCAACACGTTGCCTACCTGACGCTTGTCCAACCCTTTGGTTTTGAGGATAAGATCCAGCGCCTGATCCCACGGTACGTTCTGCAGGCGCAGGGTGATCCGACCAGTCACAGTGTCCGAAGCGACGAGGTTCAGGCTGGTAAAATCTGCCACCAGCTGCAGCACCGAACGCACTTCAATATCCTGAAAGCTCAGGGACAGCTTCTCTCCGGTGTACTGGAACGCGTCTTTCTTGCGCTTGGCCGCCTCTACCTGGGTTACCGGTTTGATGTTAATGGTGAACAGGTTATCCGCCTGATAAGCCAGATATTCCCAGTTGCCGTCCGCCTCAACAGACATGATCGTGCTTTTTCCATCATTGCGAGTATCGATATATTTCACCGGCGTCGCAAAATCGGTGACATCGAGGCGACGGTGCAGATCTTTGGGCAGCTCAGCGCCGACGAAGCGGGCGATCACGCGACCACCCTCCTCGCGTACGTCCACGGGAATTGAAGAAGATGAAAGGCTGATGTTGATCTGCCCCTCGCCCTGCGACCCGCGACGGAAGTCCACCGAACGTACGGCAGCAGTGGTCCTGGCAGGCGTCGAATCACCCGCGGCCGCAGCCTGTGCCTGAGCACCACCGGAGTTTTCAACGCCAAGCAGCAGCACCAGATCGTTGCCCTGCACTTCAGTTTCATAACCCTGCAGCTGGATCATGTTGACGATCAGACGGGTACGATCCTTGGCCTCAACCACCGTGACACTGCGGGCATTGCCCGTGCCCAGGTTATGGTATTTGGTTGAGAGCCCGCTATTTGCACCCAGCAAGTCCAGCGCGACCCGGGCCGGCTTTTCAATGCTGTAGCCTTTTACCTCTGGCGGTGTTCCGTCAAATGAAAGCCGAACCTCAAGGCGATTCCCCGGCAGCGAAGCGTAGCTGATGTCCTTCAGCGTTACCGCCGAGACTACCGACGCAGCCAGAGACATCAGCGCCGCGCCGAATATCAGGGAAATTCTGCGGACAGCTGAGCGATTTCTTGTTCTTGCCATTGCAATTGTCATGGTGTTATCCCCAGCTCCGTTATTCAACCAGCTTGATGGTCCGGGAGCGCTCGACCCAGCCATCCTGCCCGTCGGGTACAATTTCGAGTACGCCGAACGATGTTTCTGACACTTCGACCACACGGCCGAAATTTTTCCCGAGATGATTGCCTACCCTGACCCGATTAACCGTCCCGGTAGTGTCCCTGACCAGCACCTCCAGCGGCGCGCCGGGCCGGGATATCGTCCCCACCATCTGCAGAGAATCCAGAGTAAACCGCTCCAGATACTCACGCGGGCGAGTAAAGTCCGGCTCGACCTGCCGCCCCTGGGGAATATCCATACCGCTGTCATCAATTGGCGGCGTAAACGGGCCGCGCATCTGATGTACCGAGTAGGACACACTGGCAATCGGCGCGAACTCCGGCGGCGGCTCGATGCGGCCGCGGGGCCGCGCCTTGATCTCTGCCATTTTCGCCTGCAAGTCGGAGAAGTCGCCACCCCCGCCACATGCAGATAGTGAAACCAGCATTACCGAAACCAGCAAGGAACGGATCACAAAGCCAAACAGTTGGGGTGCGGACATCATTTACGCCTCCCTGCCGGCTTGGCGCCAGCTTTTGCACCAGCTTTTGCACCGGCACCGGAGGCATACCGGTACGTCTTGGCACTGATCTGCATATCAAGCAGCCGATTAGACGACTGTGACACCGGCTTGATCGTGAAGTCTTCCAACGTCACGATCCGCGGCAACGCCGCCACACCGCTGACAAACGAGCCGAAGCCATGAAAATCACCACGCACCATCATCTTGATTGGAAGCTCTGCGTAGAACTCCTTTTCAACCACCGACCCCAGTTCGATCCGGTCAATCTCAAGTCCACTACCAAGGCCAGTATGGGTAATGTCCTCAAGCAGACCCGGGACTTCGGTATCCTTTGGCAGCTGGCTTAACAGAGAGCCAAACATCTCCTCCATGTCTACCATCTGCTTCTTGTACTGCTCGAGATTCTGGGCAGTAAAGGCCTTTTTCTCATACTGCTGCATCAGGTTGCTTTCGTCATTCCGATATCGCTCAAGCAGGCCATTCTGCTCGGTGATGCTGAAAAAATAGCCGCCGACCAGCACACCAAGGAATACCAGCACCGCTGCCCCAAGTTTGATAGGCAGCGGCCAACCCCCGACGTTTTCAAAGTCGAGACTCTGCAGCGTCTCCATCAACTCCTGGGGGTCAAAGCCTTTCTTCTCGGCCTTGCTCATTTGCCACCCCCTTCTTTTTCTTTATCTTTATTTGCGGTGGGGAGCTCCTGACTGACTGTCAGGGTAAATAGATTTTCCTGCGAGTCATTTCCCGTAGCCGCTACAGTGCGCAGATCCGGATCCTTGAACCAGTCAGATTCGTTCAGGTTGCGCATTAATGCGGAGATGCGATTATTCGAGTCGGCAATCCCGGAGATAGTGAAAACGCCGCCTTTACGCTCAATGCTGGTGTAGTACACGCCATCCGGCAAAGTGCGCACCAGTTGGTCGAACATATAGACAATGTAGGGACGACTGTTCTGCAGGTCCTGAATAACATTCATCCGTGACACCAGATCGGCTCGCCGCTTTTCAAGCTCACTGATTTCCTTGATCTGCTGATCAAGCTGGGCCAGCTCTCGTTCGATATAACTATTCCGGCTGAGCTGGTTCTCGACCTTGCCGTCGACCACCATTTTCCAGCCAAAAAATACTGCAATGCCGATCGCCGCAGCAACAGCCAGCATGATGATAAAATCCTGCTGCTGTTGCTTGCGGCGTTCTTCCCGCCAGGGGAGGAGGTTAATAGTCGTCATTGGTCAAAGCTCCTCAGAGCAAGGCCACAGGCGATCATCATCGCAGGAGCATCATTGGCGATTGCACTGGCACTGACCTTGTTGGACAGGGCCATATCAGTAAACGGATTTGCCACGGAGCAGGCGGCACCAACCTTGTCCTGAATCAACTCGGGCAACCCGGCAATGGACGCCGAACCTCCGGCCAGAAGAATGTAATCAACCTCGTTGAACTGGGTAGAGCCATAAAAAAACTGGAGCGAACGGTTCACCTGCTGAACAATCGCATCCTTGAATGGCTGCAACACCTCGCTCTCGTAATCGTCCGGGAGTTCTCCGGTCTTCTTGGCCAGACCCGCCTCCTCCATGGAGATGCCGTAGCGGCGCTGAATTTCCTCGGTCAGCTGCTTGCCCCCGAACAGCTGCTCACGGGTGTAAACAGTGCGCCCCTGATGGAAAACGTTCAGGGTTGTCATGGTGGCGCCGATATCAAACAGGGCAACCGTTTCGAGCTCGGCGGAATTCGGTAACTGTGGCAGCACCAGCTGGAAGGCCCGTTCCATGGAATAGGCTTCAACATCGACAACCTTTGCCTGCAGACCACCGATTTCCAGTGCGTCCTCACGCATCTCGACATTCTCCGTGCGCGATGCCGCCAACAACACATCCACTTTGTCGGGATTGCTCTCGGTCGGACCCACCACTTCGAAGTCCATGCGCACTTCGTCCAGCGGGAACGGAATGTACTGGTCTGCTTCGATTTTCAGCTGATTCTCGATTTCGTCTTCGCTGTAGGAAGCATCCATCTCGATCAGCTTGGTAATGACTGCAGAACCGGCCACCGCCACCGCCGCCGCCTTGACGCCGGGACGGGTGCGACTGACCAGACGGGCAATGGCGTCACCGACACCTTCCACGTCTACAATGTTTTTTTCCTGCACGGCATTGGCCGGCAACGGCTCGACGCCATAGCTCTCGACCCGATAGCGCCCCCCGGACTTCGACAGCTCAAGCAGCTTGACTGCAGTGGAGCTGATGTCGATTCCCAGATAGATCTGGGACTTTTTTCTGAACAAGGCCAGCACGTTGATGTCCTATCTGGTTGTTATCGGACTATTTTTATCGAAGAAATATACACTTACAGGATATTCATGTCTAATCACTTTAGGAATAACTAATAACAGAAAGGATGTTAGATCACAACTTGCTTTGCCCCATATAATGACGACCTTCACGGATGGCCCCGGCCATCCTCCCTTCGGACAGGATTCGGGTTTTAAAAATCATGCAGTTACGAAGACCCTGGTGGCGCTGGCTCCTGCTGGCACTGACTCTGGCAGCAAGCGGCACCATCATGGTGCTCAACGCAGCCTACCTTTATCTGGCCCCGCAACTGCCCCCGGCCAGCCAGCTCAGCGACGTCTCCTTCCAGATCCCGTTGAGGATATTTTCCGCTGACGGGTTGCTGATTGGGGAGTTTGGTGACAAACGCCGCACGCCGCTGAAATTCGAAGAACTTCCGCCGATGTTCGTCAATGCCGTGATGGCGGCCGAGGACGAGCGCTTCTTCCGTCATGGCGGGGTCGACCTGCGCGGCCTGGCCCGGGCCTTTGCCGAACTGCTGCGCTATCGCGAGATCCGCTCCGGCGGCTCGACCATCACCATGCAGGTAGCGCGCAACTTCTTTCTTGATCGGGAGCAGAAGTTCCTGAGGAAATTCAATGAGATAGTTCTGGCAATGGAGATCGAGAATGTGCTCGGCAAGGAGCAGATCTTCGAGCTGTATATGAACAAGATCTTCCTGGGTCATCGCGCCTACGGTGCCGAAGCAGCAGCACAGGTCTATTACGGCAAGTCGATCCGGGATCTGGAGTTGCCCCAGTGGGCGATGATCGCCGGCCTGCCCAAGGCCCCTTCCGCCTACAACCCGATCACCAACCCGGAGCGGGCGCTGAACCGCCGCAACTGGATTCTCCGGAGAATGTTCAAAATCGGCATGATTGATCGCGAACAGTACGATGCTGCCCGTGCCACCCCGGTGGATGTCCGCTACCACGGCCCGGCGCCGGAGCTGGATGCCTCTTATCTGGCCGAGATGGTGCGCAGCGAAGTGGTCCAGCGCTACGGGACCGAACTGGCTTACACCTCCGGCCTGCGCGTATACACCACAGTCGACGGCAAACGTCAGGCGGCAGCGGTCAGCGCCCTGCGTGCCGGCCTGCACGAATACGATGAACGGCATGGCTGGCGTGGCCCTGAAGCGACTCTGGAACTGACCGACCTGCCGCCGCTGCCGGAGATCGGCTCCGAAGCGGATGACGAGGCACTGCAAATCATTGCCCGCTGGACTTCACTATTGCGGCCCTTTACTGCCATCGTCGGACTGGAACCGGCACTGGTTGTCAGCACTGCGGAGCAGGAAGCGCAAATCCTGCTCGCCAACGGCACCTTGACCACCCTGCAGTGGCCACAGATGCAATGGGCGAAGCGTTATATAAATGCAGATGCGGTGGCTGGCGAACCTGCAAAGGTGGCTGACATTTTCAACACCGGCGATGTCATCCGCGTCCGCTCCGTGCTGGATGAGCAGCAACAGCCGCAATGGCGGCTGGCGCAGATCCCGGCAGCGCAAAGCGCACTGGTATCGCTGGACCCGCGCAATGGTGCCGTCCGCTCACTGGCCGGCGGCTACAGTTTCGCCCAGTCACACTTCAACCGGGTGATTCAGGCACAGCGTCAGGCAGGTTCGGCGCTCAAGCCATTCATCTACACCGCCGGCCTGACCAAGGGCGCAACACCAGCCACCCTGATCAATGACGCTCCGATCGTGTTCGAGGACTCGGCGCTGGAAACCGCCTGGCGGCCGACCGGCGCGAGCAGTCGCTTCTATGGCCCGACCCGACTTCGCGAAGCGCTGTACCGCTCGCTCAATCTGGTTTCCATCCGTCTGCTGCAGCAAACCGGGATCAGTCACACCCTGTCGACGCTGAAAGATTTCGGCCTGCCAACCGAACGCTTCCAGCGTGATCTTTCTCTGGCGCTCGGTAGTGCGGCCCTGTCGCCGATGGAGATGGTCCGTGGCTACAGCGTGTTCGCCAACGGCGGCTTTCAGGTTACGCCCTGGTTTATCGAACGGATTGAAAACAATAACAGCGAAGCGCTTTGGCTGGCCGCCAACGTCGTGTTTTGTGATCCGGAATGCCGCTCCCCGGCCGCGCAACCCCTGAGCACCGAAGCCCTGAGCACCGAAGCCCTGCTGGAAAGTGAAATGGCAATGGAGTCGGACAGTGCAACCCCGGTTCGGGAAACGGTTGAAATTTCCCGCGCTGTTGATGGCCGCTATATCTGGCTGATGGATTCGATGCTCAAAGATGTGGTGCGTCGCGGCACCGCCTACCAGGCCAGCAGCCAGCTTGGCCGAAGCGACCTGGCCGGCAAGACCGGCACCACCAACGAGCAGATCGATGCCTGGTTTGTCGGCTACTCGCCAGCGCTGGTGGCGGCGGTATGGGTTGGCTTTGACGAACCGGCAACACTGGGGCGTGGCGAGTATGGCGGCCGTGCGGCACTGCCAATCTGGATCAACTACATGAGCACAGCGCTGCAAGGCGTGCCAGAGCAACAGATGCCGCAACCGCCCGGCATCGTCACTGCCCGCATCAACAGTACCAACGGCAAGCTGGCGCGCCCCGGTGATGCCAATGCCATCTTCGAATATTTTATCGAAGGCACGGTTCCGGAGGCGGATACCGAGCAGCCCATGGACATGGGCACCGCCACCGAGGAAGGCGAGCCGGAGCATCTGTTCTGATGTTCTGCCAGCAATAAAAAAGCCGGTCAGAACCGGCTTTTTTATTTCCTGAAAAACGTCATTGCGGGAACACATCCTTGACGGTCTTGAGCGGATAATGTGCCGGATAACCCTTGCGGGCGACGCCGGAATCCACTGCCGCACGAGCCACCGCCGCAGAAACAATGCCCAGCAGGCGCGGATCATTCGGTTTCGGAATGATGTAGTCGGCACCGAACGACAGCCCCTGACCGCCGTAGGCATCCAGCACCACCTGCGGCACCGGTTCGTGCACCAGCGCGGCAATAGCACGCACTGCTGCGATCTTCATTTCCTCATTGATCGCCCTGGCGCGAACATCAAGGGCGCCACGGAAGATATAGGGAAAGCCAAGCACGTTGTTGACCTGATTCGGATAATCAGAACGGCCGGTGGCAATAATTGCATCCGGGCGCACTTCACGGGCCAGCTCAGGACGAATCTCCGGATCCGGATTGGCCAGAGCAAAAATAATCGGCTTCGGCGCCATCTTGCACACCATATCCTGGGTCAGCATGTCCGGGCCGGAGACACCGATAAATACGTCGGCTTCTTTGATTGCGTCATCGAGGGTGCGCTTGTCGGTGTCGTTGGCAAACGCCGCCTTGAACTGGGTCAGGTCGTTACGACGGGAATGAATCACGCCCTTGCGATCCAGCACCAGAATATTTTCCTTGCGCGCGCCCATCTCGATCAGCAGTTTGATCGACGCCACACCGGCAGCGCCGGCACCGACGCAGACCACACGGATATCCTCGATGTTTTTCTTCTGGATCTGCAAGGCATTGACCAGCCCGGCCGCAACAACAATGGCCGTACCGTGCTGGTCGTCGTGAAACACCGGGATGTCGCACAGTTCTTTCAGGGTGCGCTCAATCTCGAAACACTCCGGCGCCTTGATGTCCTCAAGATTGATCCCACCGAAGGTTTTATGAATGCGCACCACGGTGTCGATAAACGCCTGGGTGGATTCCGCCTCCAGCTCGATATCGAACACATCGATGCCGGCAAACAGCTTGAACAGGATGCCCTTGCCTTCCATCACCGGCTTGGACGCCAGTGCGCCGAGATTGCCCAGGCCGAGGATGGCACTGCCATCGCTGATCACCGCCACCAGATTACCCTTGGAGGTGTAGCGATAGGCCAGCTCCGGCTCCCGGGCAATTTCCCGCACCGGCTCTGCCACGCCCGGACTGTAGGCAAGGCTGAGGTCGCGCATGGTGGCAGCCGGCTTGGTCACTTCCACGCTGATTTTCCCGGGACGGGGACGGGCGTGGTACTCCAGTGCCGCCTGTTTGAAATCGTCCGACATGACTCGACTCTCTCTGCTGCCCGTGCTGCCCTAACTCTGGCCGGATCGGCCAGCCGGCACCTTGCCGGTAATGCTGTCGCTATACAAACTGTTTCTGCCCGCAGTGAAACGCAAAAAGCACCCTGCGGGTGCTTTTTGCATGAATCACCGAACCGGAACGGATCAGTCTTTCTTGCGCGACCCGATAGCGCCGAAACGCTGCTTGAACTTGTCGATCCGGCCGCCGGTGTCGCTAACCTTCTGGCTACCGGTATAGAACGGGTGGCAGGCGGAACAGACGTCTACCAGAAAATCCTGACCGCGGGTGGAACGGGTCTTGATCACGTTACCGCAGGAACAGGTGATGGTGACGTCTTTGTAATCCGGATGAATTTCAGCTTTCATGACTCGACTCCTGGCGTGTCGCTACCCGAAACCGTTTTCGGGCACCACACTGTTGGCTTGCGCCGGGCAAAATTGAGCGCGAATCATACCAGCTTGTCTTGGCGACGCAAGCAGGTCAGGCCACAATCACCGCCTTTACCCGACCAGAGAGACGAAATGCCCCCAGCCCACCCCGGCCTGGTGCTGAAGGTTGCCGTCCCGGCACCACTGCGCCAGCTGTTCGACTACCTGCCCCCCCGTGGCGCGGCCCTGCCAGCGCCGGGCTGCCGCTGCGAGGTGCCGTTCGGTAACCGGACGCTGGTCGGCGTGGTCTGGGGCCATGAGCAGTCCGAGGTGGCCAGCGCCAAACTGAAGGCGGTGCGCCGGGTTATTGATGAGCAGCCACTGCTCGACCCGGACCTGCTGGCGCTGTGTGACCATGCCGCCAGCTACTATCACCACCCGATCGGCGACGTCGTTGCCACGGCGCTACCGGTGCTGCTGCGTCAAGGTAGTGAGGCGTTGTTGCCGGGAAGACTGGAATGGCAGCTCACCGCCCAGGGCCGCTTTGCCGAACCGGCGGCGCTGGCCCGGGCGCCGCGTCAGCAGCAGGCGCTGGAACTGCTTCAGCAACATCCGCAGGGCCTGCCGGCGGATATGCTCGCCGGCCTTGAGATCCAGCGCAGCGCGCTGGTGACGCTGGAGAAAAAAGGCTGGGTGGTGCTGCGCGAGGTCGAGGCCGAGGCGCTGGCGCCACGCAGCCTGATGGCGGAAGTGCCACCGACCCCCGGCACCGAACAGCAGGCCGCCATCAAGGCAATTCAGGGTGCCCACGGCTTCACCCCGTTCCTGCTTGACGGCATCACCGGCAGCGGCAAGACCGAGGTCTACCTGCAAGCCATGGAACCGCTGCTCAAGGAGGGCAAACAGATTCTGGTGCTGGTGCCGGAAATCGGCCTGACCCCGCAAACCGTGCGCCGCTTCGAAAAGCGCTTCAACGTGCCGGTGATCAGCCTGCACTCCGGCCTGACCGACCGCGAGCGGCTGCACGGCTGGCTGCGCGCCCGCCGCGGCGAGGCCGGCATCGTCCTTGGCACCCGTTCGGCTATTTTCACCCCGCTGCTGCGCCCCGGCATGATTATTGTCGACGAGGCCCATGACGGCTCGCTGAAACAACAGGACGGCCTGCGCTACTCGGCCCGCGACCTCGCCGTCTGGCGTGCCCGCCTGCTGGATGTGCCGGTGATTCTGGGCAGCGCCACGCCGGCACTGGAAACCCTGCAACTGGCCCGTGCCGGCCGCTACCGCCATTTGCAACTGCACAACCGCGCCGGCGATGCCAAACCGCCGACCCTGCTGCTGGAGGACTGCCGCGCCCTGCCCGGCCGCGAGCCGCTCAGCCCGGCCAGCCTGCAGGCCATTCAGGACACGCTTGAGCAGAAGCAGCAGGCGCTGATCTTTATCAACCGGCGCGGCTACTCGCCGCTGATCCACTGCCACGATTGCGGCTGGGAAGCGGAGTGCCGGCACTGCAGCGTGCATATGACCTGGCACAAGCGCGACAACCAGCTGATCTGTCATCACTGCGGCGCCCGGCAACGGATTCCGCGCCACTGTCCCGGCTGCGGCTCAAGCAATCTGGGCGATGCCGGCACCGGCACGGAAAAACTGGAAGAGTTGCTGCAAGCGCGCTTTGCCGGTGCCAGCGTGATCCGGGTCGACCGCGACAGCACCCGCCGCAAGGGCAGCCTGGATGCGGCGCTGAAGAAGGTGCACGGCGGCGCCCCGGCGATTCTGGTCGGCACCCAGATGCTGGCCAAGGGGCACCATTTTCCGAACCTGACCCTGGCGGTGATTCTGGATGCCGATGGCGGCTTTCTCAGCTCCGACTTCCGTGGCCCGGAACATGCCGGCCAGCTGATCCTGCAGGTGGCCGGGCGCACCGGCCGTGAGCAGGTGGCCGGCCGGGTGCTGATCCAGAGCCGCCATCCGGAGCATCCGCTGCTGCATATTCTGCTCAGTGGCGATTACCACAAGCTGGCCGATGCCCTGCTGGGCGAGCGCCGCGATGTCGGCTTGCCGCCGTTCGGGCATCTGGCGTTGATCCGCACGGAGTCGGCCAAGGCCGAGGAAGGCATGACGCTGCTTGGCGAGGTGGCGGCGCTGGAGGGTCTGCCGGCGGGGGTGCAGTTGCTCGGGCCGATCCCGGCGCCGATCGAGCGACGCCAGGCGCGCTTTCGGACCCAGTTGCTGTTGCTGGCGCCGGACCGGCCGCCGCTGCACCGGGCCATTGATGTGCTGCTGGCCCGGCTGGACAGCCATCCGATGGCGCGGCGTTGTCGCTGGCATCTTGATGTGGATCCGGTGGATCTTTTGTAGGAGCGGCCGAGCGGCCGCGAACATCTTTGCGCCGTCGGTCGACGGCTCCTGGCTGACGGCACAGGCACCGTCAGGAGAATTCCCTTACAATCGCCGCCCATTACCCGCTCTGCTTCGGATCACCGATGAAAGACCGCATTATCCAGTTGCTCGAACAGGCCATCGCCGCCCTGCAAGCGGATGGCACCCTGCCCGCAGACCTCAGTGTCAACATTCAGGTGGACCGCACCAAAGATCGCAGCCACGGCGACTTCGCCACCAATCTGGCCATGATGCTGGCCAAGCCGGCGCAGAAAAAGCCGCGCGAGCTGGCAGAAAAACTGATTGCCGCCCTGCCCGCGGATGACAGCATCAGCAAGGCCGAGATCGCCGGCCCCGGCTTTATCAACTTCTTTCAGGCCGACGACCTGCTCGGCAAGCAGCTGGCCGCAGCGCTGACTGATCCGCGCCTTGGCGTCGCTGCCGCCAGCCCGGCGCAGACCGTGGTGATCGATTACTCCGGCCCCAATCTCGCCAAGGAAATGCACGTCGGCCACCTGCGCTCGACCATTATTGGTGATGCCGTTGCCCGCACGGTCGAATTTCTGGGCCACAAGGTGGTGCGGCAGAATCATGTCGGCGACTGGGGCACCCAGTTCGGCATGCTGCTGGCGCTGTTTGAAGAGCTGCCCGGTGATGCCGGCCAGCAGCTTTCTGATCTGGAAGCCTTTTATCGGGATGCGAAAAAGCGTTTCGATGCCTCGGAAGCATTCGCCCAGCGTTCTCGCGCATTAGTAGTCAAGCTGCAATCCGGTGATCCGGATTGTCTGGCGCTGTGGAAACGCTTTAACGACATCTCGCTCAGCCATTGCCTTGAAGTGTACAAGCGGCTTGGCGTCAACCTGAGCCGCGCCGACGTACGTGGTGAAAGCACCTACAACAATATGCTCGCCGACGTGGTAGCAGAGCTGGACAAGCAGGGGCTGCTCAGCGAAAGCGACGGCGCCCGCTGCGTGTTTCTGGAGCAGTTCCGCAACAAGGATGGCGAGCCGCTGCCGGTGATCGTGCAGAAAAATGATGGCGGCTTTCTGTATGCCACCAGCGATCTGGCGGCGCTGCGTTATCGGCAGCATCAGCTGGGCGCGAATCGCATGTTGTATTTTGTCGACCAGCGTCAGGCGCTGCATTTCCAGCAGGTGTTTGAAGTAGCCAGGCGAGCCGGTTTTGTTCATGCCGACACCGAGCTGGTGCATATGGGTTTTGGCACCATGAACGGCCCGGACGGCAAACCGTTCAAGACCCGCGACGGCGGCACCGTCAAACTGATCGACCTGCTTGATGAAGCCGAGCAACGGGCGCTGATGCTGGTGAAGGAAAAGAATCCGGACCTGGATCAGGCAACCCTCGAACACATTGCCCGGCATGTCGGTATCGGCGCGGTGAAGTATGCGGACCTGTCGAAAAGCCGGCAGAGCGATTACATTTTCAACTTCGATCAGATGCTGAGCTTTGACGGCAACACGGCGCCGTACCTGATGTACGCCTGGACCCGTATTGCCAGCATTTTCCGCAAGGCGGAACTGAATCCGCTTGAGCTGCGTGGTGAGATCAATCCGCAGGCGGATCAGGAAATTGAACTGGGCAATCATCTGGTGCAGTTCGCTGATGCGCTGCAACAGGTGGCCGACAAGGGCATGCCGCACCTGCTGTGCAGTTACCTGTATGAGCTGGCCGGTCTGTTCTCTGCCTTTTATGAACATTGCCCGGTGCTCAGTGTCAGTGATGAGGCCATCAGGCACAGTCGCTTGTGCCTGGCCGCTGTCACCGCCCGCACCCTGAAGCAGGGCCTGACCCTGCTTGGCATCGAAACGCTGGAGCGCATGTAATGGCCAGAAAACCCGCTTCCCGCGGCGCCAGTCGCAGCAGCCGCAGCAGCCGCAAACCGGAACGCCAGGTGCCCGCCTGGGTATGGGTGTTTTCCGGGGTGATCTGCGGCGGCTTTGTGATGTTCCTTTATCATCTGGCGACGCTGCGTGGTCAGGCGCCGGATATGGCTGGCCAGGCTGGCAAGCCGGCGCTGGAAAAGCCGGCCGAGACGGTCGACACCGGGCCGCGGTTTGATTTCTATGCGGTGCTGCCGAAGATGGAAGTGATCGTGCCCAAGGGTGACGGTGATCCGCAGCCGTCACGGCGGACGCCACCGGCGGATGCCGGAACGGCCGGCGAAACAGAAGCCGCCGTGGCAGACCGGCAGGAACAGTATCTGCTGCAGGCCGGCAGCTTCCGTAGCAACGCGGATGCGGACCGACGCCGTGGCGAGTTGATTCTGCATGGCCTGAGTGCGCGCATTCAGCCGGTGTCGATGGGCAATGGCGACACCTGGCACCGGGTAATGGTGGGGCCGTTCGATAACGTCAATGCGGCACACAGGGCGCAGGACAAGCTGGCATCGGCCGGCATTGAGACATTGGCAATCCGGGCCAAGAAGGACTGATTCCCCCGTAGGAGCGGTCGACCGACCGCGATTGCTTTCAGA
>JBECKT010000088.1:0-3925 GCA_040235405.1 Alcanivoracaceae bacterium | reverse complement strand
ATGGTCTCGGTCATAATTGGTGTGACCAACCCCTATACAAAACGTCTACCTACAGCGAAGGCGCATAGTATGGGCCACCGGCCGGAGCGCCTCAAGAATGATTCCGAATAAGCTTAAGTCGTTGATCGCTCTGCAATAGGCGTGGCCAGTTTTGATGTATCGGCGCAGCATCCTGATTGAAGCGCCGTCGCCGCCGTGCTTCCATGACCATCCATGTGAAAGGAGTCCAGCCATGACCGAATCCAGTCCCCATTCGCCGACCACGGCACGGGTTGCCGATAATCTTCATGACGCCGTCGATGCGGCCGCCAGCACTGCCGGCAATGCCGAGGAGCGCTTGCGTGAGCAGGCCGAAAAAGCCCATGAGGTGGCGGATTATGCCCGCGTTCGCGCCGGCGAGGTGGTCGATACCGTGGCGCGCTATACCCGGGATAATCCGCTCGCTGCGCTTGGTATTGCCTTTGCTGCCGGTGTTGTTGTGGCGTCCCTGACCCGGCGATGAGTGTGACCGGGGAGCCTGAAGACACGCTGCCACCATCAGAGCCGCCCGTTGATACCTCCGGCACGGATGCGGCGCCGGATGCGGCCCGGGTGGTGCTCAGTGATCTGAGCCGGATCGGCAATGGTTTTGCCGATCTCGCCCGTGATGGTCTGGCCTTGCTCAAGGCCGAATCAAAACTGTTTGCTTCGGCGCTGGTGCTGATTCTGGTGCTGGCGGTGATGGTCGGCTTTCTGCTTGCCGGTGCCACCCTGCTGCTGGTGGCGGCGCCGGTGGTATTGCTGGTGGAACTGGGTTGGTTCGGGCCGACACTGGCACTGGTGGTCGTGGTCCTGCTGCTGCTGGTGATGGCGGTGTTGCTACTTTTGATGATTCGTCGGCTCGGTCGTGATCTGTTGTTTCGTCGCAGTCGTGCGGCCCTGCGTGGCATGCCGGTGATCGGGCGATCTGAAGCCGGAGAGAAAACCGAATGATATTCGGGCACCGCCAGCGCCGTCAGGCAGCCGAACAGGCCGCGCAACGTTTTACCGAACATCGGGGCGATTTGCTGGTTGCGCTGGGCGAGCAGGAGGCTCGCTGGCGTCAGCGCACTCCCTGGCTGTTACCGCTGGCTTTTGTTGCCGGCTTTCTGGCAAAGCGGGCCCGGCCCGGCCGCAAACTGTGGCGGGTTGCCCGAGGCATGATGCTGGTGGGCAACTGGCTGGAGCAGCGCGATCCGGTGTATCGCAAACCGCAGCAGCGGTCGATCGAGCGCGAATAGCCCGAAAGAATCGCGGTCGATCGACCGCTCCTACGGATCTTTCGGCGGCCAGATCAGTGATGATGGCTGCTGGCGGATTTCCTGCCACAAGCTGCGCAGCAACTTGCTGGTGCTGCTGATGCGTACACCCCGCGAACGCAGCGCTACAGACAATGCCAGGATAAAGCTCACTGCCAGATTGACCAGACCGATCAGCAGCACATAGCCCAGTAGCATGGCAAATAAAGCCGGCTCCGTGACTCCGGCAAAGCCGAGGTTGGCTGAGGAAAACGCCACATGACGGATGTCCAGTGGCAAGCCGAGCAGCGAACCGAGATAGGCGGTCGCACCGAGCATCACCCCGAACAGAAAATTACCGGCAATCGCACCGTTGTGTTCGGCCAGATAGGTGCCGATATTTTCCCGCCAGCGTTGTGGTAGAAGTTTTCGCGCCAGCGGATGATGTTTGAAACGTTCCGCTACCGACAGGTAAGCAGCACGATTATCAAAATAGCCGGCAATCAAACCGGACAGGAACAGCCAGACGCCGGCAATTGCTGCATGCAACAGTGCCAGGCTGGCAAATGGCAGCAGCGCATGTTGCTGGTAATGCTGTTGCTGCGTACTGAGCAGAGGCCCGCCTTGCCAGTATTGCCACCCCAGCGTGATCAACAACGCCAGGCTCAGCGCCACCGTGACATTGCCGATAATGGCGATAAACTGCGAGCGGGTGACCTGAACCAGCAGCTTCGCCAGCAACTTCGGATTGGCGCCGCCGCGTCCCTCTTTTTCCACCGCACTGGCAAAGCGGGCGGCGGTCATGGCCGGCTGTTTGGTGGCAATGGTAAAGCCGAAAATATGGATCAGAACAAAGCCGAAGCCGTAGATCAGGCAGATCAGCAGAGTTTCCGTGCCAGCATCCAGAGCAGCGGCCTGCGTATCAATCTTCAGTAGCGCCATCAACGGAATAATCAGACCGGCGCCGGCAGCGGAGCGCAGCATCACCAGATACTCACTGCGATCGCGGGTGACATAATGCTCGCCGTGGCCGCTGGCATTCTCGGTAACGGTACGCGATAGCACGCGCAGATTCTGCCGCCACAGGGCGCGGACACTGTTGCGCTGGGTGGTGGCACTGACCAGTTGGCGAAACAGTGCCAGCGCGGTATCGCGGCTGCGCTGGAAATCGGACAGGTTGACGATGTCGAGAATGGCTTCGATGCGCGCCAGCGTTTGCTCAAGGCGTTCAAGCAGATAGGTCAGCGAAATGCTGGTGCCATGAGTAACCGAGCGCTTGCGGAACCAGGCAATTTCCTTGGCACACTGATCGAGCATGACGCGAGCATGGGCGGCATCGTGCCAGCGGCTCTCATCGCCGCCCATCCAGGCCTCGTAATCGCGGACAAAGGATGCCAGCTCCCGCTGCAGGCCGACAAAGGCGGATTCGCGTTCCTGCATGCGCGGTTCCAGCCGCACCAGGTCTGGCTCCAGCTCCTCGGCGGCGACCCAGATCGACAGCATCTCCAGCGCATACAGCAGCTCATCAATGGCGCGCACCATGAACGGCCGCATCTCTCCATCCGGAGTGTGCCAGAGCGTCACGAATAGTGATAACCAGGCCTCGTCGGAAACCGCATTGACCCAGTTGCTGTCATTCTGGCGAGTAAAAATCAGCGACAGCATGTTGGCCAGATCGGCCGGATCTTTCGGGGCCGGATTCAGCTGTTCATAAAGCCGGCGGCTGAGTTCGCTACGAAAGCCCTGACGCGGAAGGATGCCGAGCGCAGCAAATGCCGGAAAGAAGTTGGTATCGGTAAGCCAGCTGCGCAGGCATTCGGAAAGCTGTGCGCGGAACTCCGGTTTTGTTTCCAGTGCCGCACTCAGATCATTCATGCGGCTTTCCGCTTCCTTGCCCGCAGTGTCGGTATTGGCGTTGGCCGGTCGCAGCCAGGCAACGATTTCCTGCAATACCGACAGCGCGGTGATAGATTCCCGCTGCTGCAAACGATTAAGCAGATCCATCACCGTGGCATGACGCCGGCGCAGCAGGCTCACGGTTCCAGCTCCGACCAGCGATTGAACACCAGCTCCAGCGCCTGCTCTTTTTCAGCGAGGGCATTGGTAGTCGCGGCCACCGTGGCAGGCTCATTCCTGAAGAATGCCGGGTCGCTGATCTTTGCTTGAAGGGCAGCAATATCCTTTTCCAGTGCCTCAATACGTCCGGGTAATTCCTTCAGTTCCTGTTGCTCTTTATAGCTGAGCTTTTTCTTCGCCGAGGCAGCGGGGGAGGCGGGAGCCAGTTTTGCCGCCACTTTCTTCTCACTCTGCTTGACCGGCTGGCTGCGCTGGCGCAACCAGTCCTGATAGCCGCCAACGTATTCGTTGACTTCGCCGTTTTCGAACACCAGCGTCGAGGTCACCACGTTATCGACGAACTCCCGGTCATGGCTGACCAGCAGCAGGGTGCCCTGATACTGCATCAGCTGCTCTTCGAGCAGGTCCAGTGTGTCGGCATCAAGATCATTGGTCGGTTCGTCCAGCACCAGCAGATTGAACGGCCGGGTAAACAGCCGCGCCAGCAGCAGACGATTGCGCTCACCACCAGACAGCGCCTTGACCGGCTGCCGGCAACGAGCCGGTTCAAACAGGAAATCCTGCAGGTAACCGATAATATGTTTGGACTGGCC